>CATJIO010000083.1 GCA_949740725.1 uncultured Lachnospiraceae bacterium
GCCGGAGCCTGTGTCATTGCCGGAATCTCCGCCATCCGTCGTATCGCCGGAGCCTGTGTCATTGCCGGAATCTCCGCCATCCGTCGTATCGCCAGAGCCTGTGTCATTGCCGGAATCTCCGCCATCCGTCGTATCGCCAGAGCCTGTGTCATTGCCGGAATCTGTATCACTGGCACCGCCGTCATCACGGGAATCACCGCTGTCATCCTTTGATGACTGGGATCCCCCAGAATCATTCGATGGCTGGCTTTCATTAGAGCTGTCAGATCCTTTTGTATCATCTGATGAAATGACAATCTCACTGTTCTCTGACTCCTCCAGCTCAGCGGCATATACCACATCCACATCGGAAATCACAGCTGATCCGCCAAGAACCGTTCCAGCTGCAAGTGCGCCTTTTAAAATGGTATTAACCTTTTTCCTCATTCCTTATCTCCCTCTTTGTTCTCCTTTACCAAAAGTTACTAAACGCTTCCTCAAAATAAAACCAGAAGACTTTTTATTCCTCACCAGTCAGCTTATCGCCTTCCAGATCAGTAGCTACATTGATTTCCTCCGCCTTGGGAGTGATTGCAGTATCAATTAATTTAATCATCTCCAAAAGGCTGCGAAAATGTTTACTTTCTTTTTCCTCCAACCATGTGATGCTTCCCTGCCAGGTAGCATTCTGGCAGCTTGCCACATGGACTAAAAATGTATTTTTGCTGCCCATCATATATCTCTCTTTCTATACAGAATTACTTTTGAAACACCTGCAGGTCTTGTGGCCATTTTTACAAAAAAATCAGCTCAAATCTGGGAAAGTTCAAATTTTACGGTAGCCCGAAAAGGTTTTGATGCCCCTGCCCAGCTGTATTTCAGTCGTTCAATTACCTTTTTCCCATCTTCTGCCTCGGTCTCTGGAAGTAATGCCAGAAATTGGTTCAGACTATACCGGGTATAGATATCACTGCTCCGCATCACCTCTTCCAGATGGTTCTGTAATTCTTTCATCTCCTGCTCCAGATCATTCCTTTCTTTCAACGTACATAAAAGCAATACTGCCCGTGAGCGACTTCTTTCCATATTTCTGGAAACCACACGGCAAATATCCACGAAGCTGGGATAAGGACAGCAATATGGGCATGATCTCCTTTCCTGATCAATTAGTCCGTTCAATGCCTCGGCAATATTTCCATCTCCTAAACCTATCCACCCTGATTCATCTGGATTTTGCGGCTTTGGGAAGGGATGCACACCCAGTTCGCCGTAAAAATCCCTAGTTGCTTGTTCATACACCTGGGCTGCCTCGTCATACCGGTTCAATTCCATCAGGCATTTGATCTGCACTTCATTCCATTGGCCATAAGGATAAATACGGCTTGCATTCCTGCAAAGATCTAAAATCTCTGTATAGGATTTCTCCTTTTTCAATATGCCACAAAGCTCCTGTACACAGGACAGATAGATGGATTGGTAGCCTGCCCCGGCCACAGTAGCCCATTCCTCCCCCAGTAAAGTGGGCAGGAATTCCCCTGTGTAAAGCCGGCAGATCTCCAATAACAGCGCCTTCTGTTCCTCCCCCTCCGTCCCATCCCGGATTCTCTGGTAAAGCTGGTCAATCTGGCCGACATCTGTCTCTATCTCATATTCCATAGTGAAATAATAGTTCCCATCTTGAGTGGCCACTACATACTTCCCTTCCGGAAATCCCTTTGACTCTCGAATCAGCCTTCGAAGTCCCCGAACCTGCTGACGCAGGTTATTATGCTGTTTCTGTAGATCCTCGCTGCCACTTCCCAACATCTGTACCAGCTTTTTCCAGGGCATACCCCGCTGCCCTGCCTTCAGCAGGATCAGAAGCAACTGTGTGCTCTTCTGACTTAGCCGTTTATTGATAATGATCTTTTCTCCCCCGAAGGTTAATAGAAAACCTCCGAGAAATTTGACATAAAAGCTGGCGCATGCTTCCTTTTCCATCTAATTTCTAATCCTTTACTGGTAAAACCAGGAGTGGGACATAACCCATAGATTATTACCCATGCAAAAATTTTCCAATTTATACCATATTTTACTATTTCTCCATCATTATAGCATACAGACTGTGAAGAAAATCGTTACATTCA
>CATJIO010000084.1 GCA_949740725.1 uncultured Lachnospiraceae bacterium
CGGCTATGTACTTAAATGGTTCCTGGCTGCCCAATGAGGTTAAGGATATGGCGGGAGATGACTTTGTATGGGGATGCTTCAGCTATCCGGAAGTAGAGGGTGGCACTGACGGAATTGACGCTGCAAACTACGGCGCACAGGTACTGGCGATTAATAAGGATTCTAAGAATGCAGAGAATGCATTTAAGTTAATCTGCTATATCACCAAAGGCGAATTTGACCAGAAACTGTCTGAGCTTTCCATCGGTATCCCGGCAGATTCTTCTAACACTCAGTGGCCGGAGCTGATTGCCTGCGTGAAGCCGGTTATGGACAGCATGACTACCCGTTATCCGTGGGCGGCAGGAGCAGAAGCTAATGCTGACATGACTCCGATTATTAAGGAGAACTTCTTAAGTCTCTGCGGCGGCAGCATCGATGCCCAAGGATTTGTGGATGCATTAAAGAAAGCAGGGAATTAACTGCAGACTCAACAAGGAAAATTTCAGATGGCGGCAGGCTAAGCTGCCGCCATCTTCTCATTTAATCCCCTGTGCCCAAAACATTCCCTTTGCGTTCAGGAAAGGAGGGAAGCGGAATGAAACGAAATAAAGGCATGATTCTTGCATTTCTGACACCGGCAGTGGCCATCTTTTCCATTGTTTTCCTGTATCCAATCGTCCGTACCATTATTATGAGCTTTTTTAAGATTGACGGGATCACGGATCCAGTGTCTAAGTGGCAGTTTACCGGATTAGCGAATTTTATCAAGCTGGCCAATACCAGCTTATTTCGCACGTCCATGTGGAACCTGTTCCGCATCTGGCTGATTGGCGGCGTGATCGTCATGTCGCTGGCATTGCTTTTTGCGGTGATCATTACTAGTGGGATCCGCTTTAAAAGCTTTTTCCGGGCGGTGATTTATCTGCCAAATATTGTCAGTGCGGTAGCCCTGGCTACCATGTGGCTCCAATACGTGTACAGCCCAAAGTTCGGCTTGCTGAAAACCGTATTTTCCAAATTGGGGCTGACTTCCTTGGCTAAGATCCAGTGGCTGGACAATGATCATAAGTTTATGGCCCTGCTTCTGGCCTACTGCTTTGGAATGGTCGGCTACCATATGCTGATCTTTGCCAGTGGCATCGAGCGGATCAGCTCCGACTACTTCGAGGCGGCCACGCTGGACGGAGCCAATAAGCGGAATCAGTTCCGCTACATCACCATGCCCCTGTTAAAGGGCGTATTCCGGACGAATATTACCATGTGGAGCGTTACCAGTGTAGGTTTCTTTGTGTGGTCTCAGCTGTTTTCCACGGTTACGGCGGATACCCAGACCATCACACCTATGGTTTATATGTATATGCAGATCTTCGGCGCGGGAAACAGTGTGACAGAGCGGAACTCCGGACTGGGAGCAGCCATCGGGGTACTCCTCAGCGTCTGTGTGGTTGCTATCTTCTGGCTGTGTAACCATCTCCTGCGGGATGATGATCTGGAATTTTAAAGGAGGGGAGAAGGCTATGGCAAAAGAAAAAAAGTACCGTGAAGCGGTAAACTGGAAAAGAGAGATGCGGCTGGCCCCGGGATATCTGATTTTATTGATCTGGATTTCCTTTACCTTTGTCCTGCTAGGATGGGTTCTCCTGGCCAGCTTTTCCACAACGAAGGAGATCTTTTCCAATAAGCTTCTGGCCTCCGGGCTTCATGTTGAGAACTATGTAAAGGCCTGGATTAATTCTGATGTGGCGGGGATCTTCCGAAATTCCCTGGTATATTCCATTATCGCCTGTTCTCTGTTAATCGTGATCTGCGCGCCGGCGGCGTATGTTCTGTCCCGTTTTATTTTCCCGGGAAATAAGCTGATTCAGACTGGATTCGTGTCCGCCATGGGGGTCCCGGTGGTAATGATTGTGCTTCCCCTCTTTGGCATTGTGGCGAATCTGGGGATTTTAAATCATGTGCTCAGCAATGGGATTCTATTGATTTTCTTGTATATTGGAATCAATATCCCCTATACCACCATCTTCCTTATGACCTTTTTCGGCAATCTCTCCAGGGCCTTTGAGGAAGCGGCTGCCATTGATGGCTGCCCGCCTACCAAGACATTCTGGCTGATTATGCTGCCCATGGCGAAGCCGGGGATCATTACCGTCACGATCTTTAACTTTATCAATATCTGGAATGAATACTTTATCTCCTTGATTTTCGCCAACTCCGACCAGCTTAGGCCTATCGCAGTAGGCTTGTACTCCATGATTAATTCCATGAAGTATACCGGAGACTGGGCCGGCATGTTCGCGGCAGTGGTGATCGTATTCCTTCCCACCTTTATCCTTTATCTTTTCCTGTCGGAAAAGATCATTGCCGGTGTTACCGGAGGAGGGGTAAAGGGATAAGCGATGAAGATTATCGTCTTGTCGGATATTGACCGGGAGACCATCACGAAGATGAAGGAACATGATTTGATAGATCATCAGAGATGAAAACTATTGATTTTTATCGTTGAATCGTGTATACTATTTAAGTTGGCAAGAAGCTGACAGACGGATGCAGAAGCATTTCAGGAATAACCTTCGTATGTTCTGGGTACAGCCCAGACGCATAATTTACCGTAATCATGAATCGTATGCTTAGAAAGCACGCATTTCCTCAGAAGAGGGACTGGGTGCTTTCTTTTTACGAAGAGACCGGGACGACTAATCAAGAAAGGATATATTTACATGAAATTTTGGAAATTCCAGAAAGTTTTTCTGGCAGCGCTTTTTTTGGCAGCCTTGCTCACCGCTTGTGGGGGGAGGACAGGAGATGAGGGAGACAAAGAGGAGCAGGGCGGTATCAGGGACAGCGTGGTCATCGCCATCGGCTCAGAGCCGGAGACTTTGGATCCGACCAAGGGCTGGGGACATGGGAATTCGCCTATTGTGCAGAGCACGCTGGTAAGATATACTGCGGATCTGACCTTTGAGAATGATCTGGCGGCCACCTATCAACTATCGGAGGATAGATTGACCTGGACGTTTACCCTTCGGGAGGACGCTTTCTTTACCGATGGGGAGAGGGTTACCGCCTCGGATGTTGTCTTTACCCTGGAGACGGCCAAGGCGGCTAGGGGGTCAGTGGATCTGACCTATATGGAGGAGGCAGTTGCGCTGGATGAACAGACGGTTGCCATCTCCCTCTCGAAGCCCACCTCTATCTTTCTCAATACCCTGGCCTCTATAGGGATTGTCCCGGAACACGCCTACAGCGAGGATTACGGCAGAAATCCCATTGGTTCTGGCCCTTATCAGCTGGCAGAGTGGAGGCCCCAGGAGCAGATAATCTTCACCGCCAATGAAAACTATTACGGCGGGGCCCCGGCCATTAAGCGGGTTACGGTGGTCTTCATGTCAGAGGATGCCGCCCTGGCTGCAGTGCAGGCAGGGGAGGGGGACGTGGCCTATTCTTCCGCCACCCTTGGGAAGACCCTGGTAAAGGGCTATCACGTGGAGGCTATTCCTTCAGCAGATAACCGCGGCTTTACCCTTCCCATGGCGCCAGATGAGGGAAAGACTACGGAGAATGGCGCGCCTATTGGCAATGATGTGACCTGCCATCTGGAAATCCGTCAGGCCATCGCCTATGCCATTGACCGCCAGCTGGTGGCAGATATGGTGTTAAATGGCTTTGGCCGTCCAGCCTATTCAGAAAATGACGGGATGCCCTGGAATAATCCGGAGGTGAAGATTGAGACGGATCTGGACTATGGGAGAAAGCTGCTGGCAGATGCCGGATGGCAGGACAGGGACGGGGATGGCATCGTGGAAAAGGATGGGGTCAAAGCGGAGTTTACCTGCATCTACCCTGCCGGTGATTCGGTACGCCAGGCTGTGGCTATGGCAGCGGCAGAGCAGGTATTGGCGGTAGGGATCAAGATCCATGTGGAAGGGGTCAGCTGGGATGAGATCACGGAGCGCATGTTTTCCCATGCGGTGATGATGGGCTGGGGTTCCTCCAGTCCCAATGAAACCTATTATCTCTATCGCTCCCAGGGGGCCCTGCTGGATGATTTCTATAATCCGGAGGGCTATGAGAGCGAAGTGACCGACCATTATCTCCAGGCGGCTATGGAAGCTTCCACGGCAGAGGAGGCCAATGGGTGTTGGCAGAAGGTACAGTGGGACGGCTCTGTTGGCACGGCCATGAAGGGGGCATGTCCCTGGGTCTGGATTGTCAATCTGGATCATGTGACTTATGTCCGGGACGGCCTTTCCATCGGGGAGCAGCCCATCCATGGACACGGCCATGGCCTGCCTCTGATTCAAAATCTGGAGGAGTGGAGCTGGGAAGATCAGACAGGAGCAGAAAGGTAGCTTATGAAAGGAACTTTGGGGCGTCTTGCCCGTATTTTTCTTACTTACAGTGTAAAAATGATCACCGTGTTGCTGGCGGTAAGCGCGCTCTCCTTTGCCCTGGTCAGCCAGTCGCCGGTGGATCCGGTGCAGCAGTACATCTTGGGCTTTGGAACAGCCATCTCTCCGGCGCAGCGGGCACAGATTGAGGACTACTGGGGTGTGAATAAGCCTCCTGTAGAGCGATACCTTCACTGGCTTTCCGAGCTTTTGCAGGGCAATCTTGGGGAATCCCTTCTCTACCGCCGGCCGGTGGCGGATATCATTGGCGAGCGTTTCCTCAATTCTCTTGGGCTGATGCTTTGCGCATGGATACTGGCTGGAGTCATTGGTTTTACCCTGGGATGCGTTATGGGGATGTACCGGGATCATTGGCCAGATAAGCTTTTACGGAGAATGTGCTACAGTTTAAGCTCAATTCCCACCTTCTGGCTGGGGTTGATGTTCCTTTTGATGTTTGCCGTGTGGCTGAGATGGTTTCCCATCGGTTTTTCCTCCCCAGTGGGGCTGTTGGATGAGGAAGTCACCATTGGGCAGAAGCTTTATCACCTGATCCTGCCGGCATTTACCCTGAGCTTGGCCTCCTTCGCAAATATCGCCCTCCATACCCGTCAGAAGTTGGCAGATGTGTTGAACAGCGAATACGTTTTATTCGCCCGGGCCAGGGGGGAAGGACAGTGGACGATTCTTCGTAGGCACGGGCTTCGGAATATCCTGCTTCCAGCAATAACTCTGCAGTTTGCCTCCTTTGCGGAGCTCTTCGGCGGATCGGTTCTGGCGGAAAATGTATTCAGCTATCCGGGGCTGGGCAGTGCAGTGTCAGCGGCAGGGCTGAATTCTGACGTGCCGCTGCTTCTGGGGGTGACGTTATTCTCCACCTTATTTGTCTGTGTGGGAAATATGACGGCAAATCTGCTTTACGGGATCATCGATCCTCAGATACGGGAGGTGGGCGCGTGAGAAGCTTAAACCGGCGGAAGAAACTCCTGCTTTTGACGGTTGGGATGGGGGTGGTTTTCTTTGGGATATATGGATTGGGCATTCTGATCCCTGAGGAATGGGTGGCTGGCAGTTTTTTAAGCGCCAGACAGCCCCCTAGTCTGGCCCACCCCTTCGGCACAGACGCACTGGGACGGGATTTGCTGTTGCGCACCTTGAAAGGTTTGTCCGTGAGCACGACGGTGGGGCTGATTGCTTCCGGCGTCAGCGCGGTTATCGCCCTGCTGGTGGGCATTGCTGCCGCCACAGGATCCAGATGGATGGATGGGGCTATCAGCTGGCTGATTGATCTGGTGATGGGGGTTCCCCACACCATATTGATTATCCTTATCTCCTTTGCCATGGGGCGGGGCTTAAAAGGGCTGCTGGTGGGGATCGCGGCTACCCATTGGTGCAGTCTGGCCCGGCTGATCCGGGGGGAGGTGCTGCAGCTGCGATCCCAGCAGTATGTGGCAGTGTCCAGAAAGTTGGGGAAATCCAGTGGATGGATCCTGATCTATCATCTGTTGCCCCATTTACTGCCTCAGTTTTTTGTAGGGCTGGTGCTCATGTTTCCTCATGCTATTCTCCACGAAGCCGCTATCTCCTTCCTGGGCTTCGGCCTGCCGCCGGAACAGCCAGCCATCGGCATCATCTTATCAGAAAGTATGGGGTATCTCTCCGCTGGCCTGTGGTGGCCTGCAGTGCTGCCGGGGTTGACCCTGGTGCTGCTGGTATTGCTGGTGGACAATTTGGGAGAACAGCTCCAAAGCCTCTTTGATCCCTCCAGCGCTCAGGAGTAGGGGATGGGAATCGCCACTCCAGATATAGAGGGCGAGAGAACATATGCAGCAAAGGAAGTGAACGGGTGAAAGAAAAAAGAAGAAAGGATAACATGGACACACACATCTTTCACCTTTTGTGTTTATGCCTCAAATGAAAGTGCAGGCGCTTTCGCCTGAGGTTTGGTGCAAAAATGGAACAGAAAAAAGAAACCTTGCTGGAGATCCACAATCTATCTGTCTCTTTCCGGATGTATGACCACGGCCTAAAGCAGCAGGATCTTCAGGTGATCTCCGATCTGTATCTCACTGTACATCCTGGGGAGATCGTGGCAGTGGCCGGATCTTCCGGATCTGGGAAAAGCCTGCTTGCCTCTGCCATCCTGGGGATCCTCCCCGGCAATGCCACTGTGCGGGGACATCTCCACTATCAGGGACAGGAGCTGACCCCAGAGCGGCAGAAGGCGCTGCGGGGAAAGGAAATTGCCTTGGTGCCCCAGTCTGTGGCCTACCTGGATCCGCTGATGAAGGTAGGGGCCCAGGCAGATGGACATGAACGGCCGCGGCCCACGAAGAAGCGCAGACAGCTGTTTCAGCGGTTTGGGCTGCCGGAGGAAACGGCGCGGCGTTACCCTTTCCAGCTTTCCGGCGGTATGGCCAGGCGTGTGCTGGTGTCCACGGCGCTGCTCACCGAGGCCAAGCTGGTGATTGCCGATGAGCCTACGCCGGGCATGGGCCTGGCCCAGGCCCTGGAAGCGCTGCGGATGTTCCGGGAAATGGCGGACGAGGGCAGGGCGGTGATTCTCATTACCCATGATATTGATTTGGCCTTCGAATTTGCTGACCGGGTCGCGGTATTTTACGGGGGAACCACAGTGGAGACTGCCCCAGCCTCAGATTTTAAGGAGGGGCCAAGCGCGCTGCGCCATCCCTATTCCAAGGCGCTGTGGTCAGCCCTGCCCCAAAATGGTTTTCACCCTATTCCGGGATTCCAGCCTTATGCCGGGAGCTTGCCTAGAGGCTGTCTCTTTGCGCCCCGCTGCCCGGATAAAACGCCCCAGTGCATGACAGACGTACCGCCGGTACGGGAGGTGCGGGGCGGGGAAGTGAGGTGCTATTATGGCTCTTGAGGCTCAGGGGCTTTCCTTTCGCTATCATAAAAATCAGCCGTGGATCATAAAGGACTGCAATCTAAACATCCAGAAGGGCCAGCGCCTGGCTGTCTTTGCCCCCAGCGGCCATGGCAAGACCACCCTTGCTATGCTGTTGGCCGGTTATCTGGAGCCTACTAAGGGACAGATCCTTCTGGATGGGAAACCTCTGCCTGAAACGGGGGTATGTCCGGTGCAGCTGATCCTCCAGCACCCGGAGAAGGCGGTGAATCCCCGATGGCGATTAAGGCGTGTGCTGGAGGAAAGTGGCCGGCTGTCAGAGGAGCTGCTTTATGCTTTTGGCATTGAGGGCGCCTGGCTGGATCGGTTCCCCAGAGAGCTTTCTGGCGGGGAGCTGCAGCGGTTTTGCGTGGCCAGAGCGCTGATGAGTGGTGCAGATTATCTGATCTGCGATGAGATCACCACTATGTTGGATGTGATTACCCAGGCGCAAATCTGGCATGTAGTTCTGGAGGAGGTCAGAAAGCGGGACATGGGGCTCATTGCCGTTACCCATAATCATCATCTGGCGGAACGGATCGCCACAGAGACGCTGACACTTCCCACAGATTTTTCAGGGACTTTACCTCCTCTTCACCCATAAAAGTGCCTGCAGGATACATTCCGGTGAGCAAGGGCCACAAATCCATTGGAGCGGTTTGTGCAGGCATGCCGCGTGCTCCTTTACTTCTTTGCCTGATTTATATATAATGATAGGGGGTAAAGGTATTTCGAACATTATATACAGGATATATTGGGGAAAAGGAAAGGTCAGGTGGAAAAATGGCATATCAATTTTATGGCTGGGAACATGCAGACACGATGGCGATAACCGGAGAATATCAGGGGATTCAAACACCGCGGGATTTATACGACGCACTTGCCGGCATCTGGTGTCCCTATACCTGCGCGCCCAGGCTCCGGGAGGGATGGAGCCCGGAAAACCGGACACTGGGGCAGTGCTCCATCACGGCATTTCTGGCGCAGGATATATTTGGCGGAAAGGTCTATGGGATCCTTCGCCCTGGCGGGAATTATCACTGCTACAATGTGGTGGGAGACTGCATATTTGATCTGACCAGCGAACAATTTGGGGAGGAAACGCTAAACTACAACAATAATCCGGAACAGTTCCGGGAGGTACATTTTGGGAAGGAAGAAAAGTGGAAGCGGTATCTGTATCTCAGGGATGAACTCAAGAAGGCCTGCGGGGCAGGGCAGTTAACACACGTTTCCGCCGCTGACAGAAGAAAGGAATAACCGGAGAAGATAAGGAAAGTAGGTTATTATTTAAGAAATAAAGCCGATATAATCTACAGTATTGTATAGATTGGCAGAGGGGTTTTGAGAAAGCTTAGCAAATACAGGGAGGGAAACAGTGAGAATCGACACACAATCTTCATTTTGGTCCCAGATTATGGGACGGCAGAAGACAGCGGGACTGTGGTTAACGGGCTCCATGAAGGCGGCCGATGCCAGACAGGCGGCGCAGCAGCAGGAATTTTTGCAGAAGGTTTCCGCGTTGGATGAGGGCAGCCGGACCGGGAATGCCGGGAAGAAGCAGGCGGATCCAGAAACGGTTGAGCTGTCGGGATTTTCCGAGTTCATCATAAGCAAGGAGAGAGTTCCGGCAGCCATTGAGAGCGAGATAGAGCGGTATTATCATGCTGTCGGAAATCTGGTGGATAATCTCACCGCCATGGAAGAGCAGCTTCAATATATGCAGACGAAATACGATCAGGAAATGGCGGAAGGGAAGACCGAGAGGGCGGAGGTAATCCAGGATTGGAATGAGAAACAGTATCAGGACATGTCCTGGATGGCCGGAGCAAATTTGGGAATCTCCCATTTCCACATTGACCACGCCAAGAGGCTATATGGAGAGGATTTCTGTCAGGCGGCAAAAGAGTGGCTTGGGGATCTTCCGGACAAGGTAAAGGATATCTCCCAGGGTCTCCAGGGCGCTTCAAGTGTGGAAGAGGCGCTGGGACAGATCGCAGCCGCTAAGGAGCAGCTTATGGGGCTGGCGGATATGGTGGCGGAGCGCTATCAGACCTACAGTGGAAAGACCATCCATTCCCATGAATACCAGACAGCAGAGGATTTTGCAGGGATTCAATGGGATTCCCATCTTATTTATCCCGGAGGCAATTTACAGCAGTCGGATACGCTGGTGGGAGAGGAATATTTAAAGAAACTGGATCTAAGTCAGTATGTTCAGGCAGGGAATCTGTTGGATAAACAGGCGTAGCCAGAAGAAATGGCTGAGCGGAAGGGAGCTCACATTACACGGAAAGCCGTCCTTAAAAATGGGCGGCTTTTTTGCGCCATATGGCTGGAGTCCATTGTTATTTTAGGCCTTTGAAAGCCGCCAGATGGGGATGGAACTCTGATTGTCTTTGTGCTATACTTTTTGAAGAAAAGTATTGGAATAGATATAGCAATCACTTTGTTGAAAAATTGTAATTAAAGTATACAAATATCTGTCTGCTAAACATATTGTAAAAATGGAATACCCTGATAAAATAGCGGAGCCCTTAAGGGGATATTTGTCGTACGGCTATTCAAAGGAGGGCAAGCCCAATGACTGATCAATTAGATGGATTGAGCATGGATATAGAAGCTGAAAATAAGGCGCGGTTGCAGTCCGTTTTCCCAGAGTGCTTCACAGAGGGCAAACTAGATATTGATAAATTGCTATCTCTTTGCGGTGAGTATATTACGGATGATTTTGAAAAATATGAGTTTAAGTGGAAAGGAAAAAGTGACTGTTTGCGCTTGGCTCAGAGGCGCAGTACGGCCACTTTACGTCCCTGTCCTTCCGGAAGTGTCAATTTTGACACAACCCAAAATGTTTATATCGAGGGTGACAATCTGGAGGTTTTGAAGCTGCTTCAAAAGTCCTACTTCCGCAAAGTTAAAATGATCTACATCGACCCGCCCTATAATACAGGCAACGACTTTGTGTATGAAGATGATTTTGCCGACCCCATGGGGCGGTATGTGGAGGTTACGCGGCAGACCACAAAAAGCAACCCCGAAACCATGGGGCGGTATCATACCAACTGGCTGAATATGATGTATCCCCGCTTACGGCTGGCTGCTAATCTGTTACGGGACGACGGGGTTATCTTTATTTCTATTGATGACGTAGAATTGGACAATCTCAAAAAGCTGTGTAACGAAGTGTTCGGGGAAGAAAACTTTGTTGCTTGCCTTATATATGACAAGAACAGGAAGAATGACGCAAAATATTTTTCTGTTGGACACGAATATATGCTTGTCTATTTCAAAAGTTTAGCGACGATGAATGAACGTGCTACTGTTTTGAGAATGACAAAAGAGGGCATAGAAGAAGTTAAAGCCGAATATGAGCGATTGAGAAAACGATATAGCGACGATTGGGATAAAGTAAAGGAGGGCTTAAAAAATTTATACAGTTTATGGGATAAAGACGACCCGCGTAAATCATTAGCGCGTTTTACAAAGGTTGACGAAAAAGGCCCATATCGTGATGATGGAAATATAAATTGGCCTGGTGGTGGCGGGCCGTGTTATGATGTTATCCACCCTATCACACGAAAGCCCTGCAAAAAACCGATAAGTGGTTGGAGATACCCTACCCTGGAACGTTTACAAGAAGAAATAGAGAAAGGCCATGTCGTATTTGGTAAAGATGAAACTACTGTACCAAGAGTTAGAATAAACCTTTTTGAAGCAGATAAAGAGGTTATGCGTAGCGTTCATTTTAGCTATGCACAAACCGCGTCCCAGACATTTAACGCCATATTTGACAACAGGCGCGTTTTTGAAAATCCAAAGAGCATTGACGATATGAAAAACCTCGTAGAATATATTACCGCAAAAGATGATAGCGATATAGTCCTCGACTTTTTCAGTGGCAGCGCAACAACCGCCCACGCAGTTATGCAGTTAAACGCCGAGGATGGGGGAAACCGCCGTTTCATCATGGTACAGCTTCCCGAAGTGTGCAGTGAGAAAAGCGAAGCGTTTAAGGCAGGTTACCTCAACATTTGCGAGATCGGCAAGGAGCGTATCCGTCGCGCAGGGAAGAAAATCCTTGAAACGCTTGATGAGGATAAGCCGCTTGTTGACGTGGGATTTAAGGTGTTCAAGCTGGATACGTCCAACATGAAGCTGTGGGATGATTCTCCTATTGAAGGCGACGACGTTGCAACGCTCTTTGACCGGCTCAACGACCATATCGACGGATTGAAACCTGACCGCAGCGACGAGGATTTGCTTTATGAAATCCTTTTGAAAATGGGCTACCCCCTGACCGCCGGACTTGCTGCCTTTGATGTGGATGGGCTGACCGTCTACAGGGTGAACAATGGGGAAATGCTTATCTGTTTGCAGGAGGGGATAAGCGCCGACCATATTGAAAAAATGGTGGCAGCGTCCCCACAAAAGATTGTTCTTGCCGAGCGTGCGCTGGCGGATAACTCCGCTATGTCAAACGCGCATTACCTGCTGGATAATCGAGGCATTAAGTTGAAGATTGTGTGAGATTTTAAGCGATGAAAAAGTCTCTTAAAAATCTTATGAAGCAGAAGCAATTATTTAGAAATAGACAGAAAGGGGGCATGCAGAAATGAAGCTAAAGTTTAAGCAACAAGACTTTCAGACCAACGCAGTAAATGCAGTTTGTGCCCTTTTTGATGGACAGCAGCGGCAGACATCTACCTTCAGCATGGAGAAAAGCGGCGGACAAATGGAATTGTTCGCAAGCGTTGGCGTTTCCAATGCACTTTATATAGACGGCGAGCGTATGGTTGAAAACATGCGGACAGTACAGCAGAAAAACCTCTTGCCACAGACCGATGATTTACAGGGGCGGCAGTTTTCCATTGAGATGGAAACCGGGACGGGTAAAACCTATGTTTATACGAAAACCATCTATGAGTTAAACCGCTTATATGGCTTTACAAAATTTATTGTCGTTGTACCAAGCGTGGCAATCCGCGAGGGTGTATATAAATCATTGCAAATGACACAGGAACATTTTTCTGCCCTCTATGATAATACACCATGCCGCTATTTTATTTACAACAGTGCAAAGCTGTCTGATGTGCGGCAGTTTGCGACAAGCGCAAATATTGAAATAATGATTATCAATATCGACGCTTTCCGCAAAGCAGAGAACATCATCAACCAAGAGCAAGACAAGCTGAATGGGGATGCTGCTATCAGCTACGTACAGGCGACCCGTCCCATGGTTATTATTGACGAGCCGCAGAGCGTGGACAATACCCAAAAGGCGAAAGAAGCGATTGGATCCTTAAATCCTTTATGCGTGTTTCGTTATTCTGCGACCCACCGGGAAAAGATAAACTTACTCTACCGCTTGACCCCTGTGGATGCTTATCAAATGGGACTTGTTAAGCAAATATGTGTATCAAGTAGCTACGCGTCAGGTGGATTTAACTGTCCCTATGTCAAGCTGCTTTCTGTTTCCAATGAGGATAGATTTCGGGCAAGAATAGAAATAGATATCGCAGGAAAAGACGGGAAAGTGAGTCGCAAGACGGTTACGGTTAAACCTGGCGCAGACCTGTATAAGCTGTCCGGCAATCGCAGCTTATATGAAGATTATGCTGTTTCCGGCATTGACTGTACGCCGGGAATGGAGCAAATCGAATTGTCTAATACGGATGTTGTACGATTGGGGCGCGCTATTGGAGACATTGACGAAAATCTTATCAAACGTATGCAGATACGTCGGACGATCGAAACCCACTTGGACAAAGAATTACAGTACACGGCAAAAGGGATCAAAGTGCTGTCCCTGTTCTTTATCGACGAGGTAAAAAAATATCGCGACGGGGAGGGTGGCAAAGGCGTTTACGCGCAGATGTTCGAGGAACTTTATACGGAGCTAATCGCCTTACCAAAATATGCGGGATTACAGGAATACTTTACCATCGACGCAGGGCGCGTCCATGACGGGTACTTTTCGCAGGACAAAAAAGGCAACGATAAGAATACCAGAGGCGATACACTGGATGATACCAATACTTATAACACAATTATGAAAGACAAAGAATGGCTGTTGTCCTTTGACTGCCCTTTGCGCTTTATTTTCTCTCACAGCGCGTTGAAAGAGGGATGGGATAATCCAAATGTGTTCCAAGTCTGTACGCTAATTGAGCAGAAAAGTACTTTGACTGCCCGTCAAAAGGTTGGGCGCGGCTTGCGTCTTTGCGTCAATCAGGACGGGGAACGTATTGAGGATAGAAACATTAACCTTTTGCACGTTATGGCAAATGAGAGCTTTTCGGAGTTTGCCAATACGCTGCAAAAGGAAATTGAAGAAGAGTCAGGCGTGAAGTTTGGTATTTTGCAGCTTGACCTGTTTAATGGCATAATCTTTGAAGAAACGATCATCGAGGAAACGCCGATCACCGAGCAGCAAGCGGAAACTCTCTTGTCTCATCTTGCGGGCGAGGGCTTTATCAAGACCGACGTGCCTACGCCGAATGTTACGCTTGAATTACCGAGAGAACTGGAAGCGGCAAAGCAAAAGGCTGTTGAAGTGATCACCCGAGAGGGCGGCATTGCTCCTGCTATGGTTACACAGCTAACGGCGCAAAAAACAATTACTCGGCAAGCTGCGTTGACCTATGATGACGCGCGGCAGCTGATTACCCATTTTGAGAACAAGGGTTACATTACGAAATCCGGCAAGATTAAAGACAGCATGAAAACAGCGGTACAGATGGGGACGCTTGACTTACCGCCGCAGTTTGAGGGCGCGAGGGCGCAGCTTTTGGCGACTATACGCCGCGCCAATACCAAGCTGCCTATTCGGGACACTTCCCGTGACGTTACGGTAAGACTGAAAAAGGAAGTTACCATATCACCGGAGTTTTTGGAATTGTGGGATAAGGTAAAGCAGAGGACCACTTACCGCGTACAAATCGACGAAGAAGAATTGATCCGTCGGAGTGTGGCGAGTTTGCAGAACATGGAGCCAATACCAAAAACGCAGATTGTTACGCAGACTGCAGATATTCAAATCGATCATCCCGGCGTGACCTACACCGAGCGCGGTATTAAGGCTGCCAATCTTGCAGACAGTTATTCGTCTTTGCCGAATATTCTTGCCATTATAGGCGCGCAGACTTTGACAAAACGTGCGACCGTATGCGAGATATTGAAGCAAAGTGGGCGACTGGCGGATGTTTTGAATAATCCGCAGATGTTTATTGAGAATGCGGTGGAAATCATTCTGAATGTGCGCCGCGCTCTTGCAGTTGACGGTATCCGTTACAAAAAACTATACGGTGCAGAATACTATATACAGGAGATTTTTGACCGTACGGAATTGATTGCAAATCTCGACCGAAATGCCATAGCAGTGGACCATAGTGTATATGACTATATTGTGTATGACAGCGACGTTGAAAGCCACTTTGCCCACGATCTTGACGATGACGACGATGTAAAAATGTTTTTCAAGCTGCCCAGCCGCTTTAAGGTGGATACGCCGATTGGGACATATAACCCGGACTGGGCGGTTTATGTTGAAATTGATGGAGTGAAAAAGCTGTACTTTATTCTTGAAACAAAGGGTAGTACAAATGAATTGGATTTACGTGGACGCGAAAACCTAAAAATCCGTTGCGGAAAAGCTCATTTCAAAGCGCTTGATAATGGGGTAGAATTGCATGCCACAAGCAGATGGAAAGATTTTAAGGCGCGCAATGCTTAATCAAGCATTAAGGATTGCGCCGCTTACAGGCATTGCTATGATGTTGGAGGTTAAAAGGCACATTGGGATGATATCTTTATTGCAATTTCCCAAAAATTTTTGTATACTCTTAACAATGGGTAATTTTCGGATTGCCATCAAGAGATACAGGAGGCTAAAGATTCGTGGCACAAGGAAGTAAAAATAAAACGACAACAACTGGAAAAAGCAGGAAAAGCAGTACAGGCCGCTCCGGGACGTCGGCGAAGAAGCAGGAGACCTATGAGGAAGAGGGGATTCCGGCATTTTTAGGGCCGGAGGTAATGATCATCCTGTCCTTTATGGCGGCAGTGCTTCTATTTTTAAGCAATTTTCATCTCTGCGGCGTGGTAGGGGATTTCCTTCGCCGGTTGCAGCTGGGATTGTTTGGCGTGGTGGGGTATGTCCTTCCCTTTTTCCTTTTTATCGGCACCAGCTTTTATATGGCGAACCAGGGGAACCGGAAGGCGGCCATCAAGCTGGCGGCGGTGACCGGCGGCCTTCTGGCAATCTGCGGCTTAGCTCAGATGATGTTCGGGGCCACGCTGGAGCCAGGAGATTCTATCCTCAGCTTCTACCAGCTTTCCAGCGAGGGAAAGGGTGGCGGACTTATCGGTGGGGCGCTTTCCTTTGGGCTTCGGTCCGTGGTGGGTTCTATTGGCGCTTATCTGATCCTGCTGGCGGCATTGATTATCTGCGGGGTATGCATCACCGAAAAATCTGTGGTCAATGTGGTGAAGACTGGAAGCGGGCGGGCCTATCAGTATGCAAAGGAGGACGCCATCCGGCGGAAGGAGGAGAGGGAAGAGCGGCTGGAGGAACGGCGCAGACTCCGGGAGGATAACGTGGTCCGGGGGGTGGACTTTGGTTCGCTTACCTTCCAGGATCCGAATTCGCCTCCTGCTCCTGAGAGCGAGACAGGATTTCCCCAGGGACAGGAGATGGGCGGTCCGGCCGGCTCCTTTAGCGGCAGAGGAGATGGGGATACAACTTTAGAGGAGAAGCCTTCCTCACGGAAACGTTTCAGAGGAAAGGAACCATCAGTAGAGCCGGCCAGGTCCTCGGCAGATGTGTTTACTGGGCGAATCGATATCCCGCCGGAGTATGAAGAACCAGTTCCCTTTGCGGAGGATGTGCAGGGACAGGAAACCATGACCGGGCGCAGTGGCTGGGCTTTAGAGGAGAGAACAGCGTCCAAAGAGCAACCCAGTGAGGAGAAAATCCTGTCTTTTGCCAAAAAAGGCGGCAAGGGAAAGGCCGGTCCCCTATATGCAGACCGGGAGCTGATGACTATGGAGGAGCTGGACGATACCCTTCCTGTGCCGGTGCTGCCAGGAGAAGAACCAGAGCCAGAAACCTGGGAGAAGCCAGACCGGCTGGGAGATCTGCCTGTGGAAACTCCCGAGGATTTGGACGGCTCAATTACCTTTGAGGAGGAGCCTTCCCAGGGAGGAATTTCCAGTGGAGCAAGTTGGGATTTCTTTAGGGACGAACCGTCGCCCAAGGATTCTGCCGCTGCTTTGGATGATGAAGGCCTTCAACACCTTCAACAGGAAGGAGGCGGCCAGGCGGGGCAGGTACAACCATTGGCCAGTCTCAATCTGGACAACCATCCTGGACAGACAGCCATGGAGGAAGTAAAAGATCAATCTGGACGGGATCTGGCGCATTATTCCAGCCAGCCAATCTGGGAGGAACCAACCAGTCAGCCAGATCAGGAGTCCTTGGAGGTCTCAGACGTTCAGCCTGGGGCGCCATGGGATGAGCCTGCTGTCCAGCCAAGGCAGCGGGATTGGGCCGGGCCGGCGGGGCAAGAACAGAATCAAGGTTTCCGTCATGGATCGGAGCAGAAGCCCCAGAGCATTTTCGTCCCAGAAGGGGAAAAGCGGGTGGTGACGGCCAATGGAAAAATCATTGAGACTGAGACTGAGCTGCTCCATAAGCGGATCGAGACCCGGAGGGAGGAAGCGGCGGCAGATGGGCCTCAGGCGGCTCTCCGGGCATCGCAGAAGGCGCCGGAGCCAGTGAAGAAGCCATATGTTTTCCCGCCCACCAGCCTTCTTAAGAAGGGCAGCCGGGCGGCGGCCTTCTCGGAAGAGGAGTACAAAGAGACAGCCATTAAGCTGCAGCAGACGTTACGGAATTTCGGCGTAGGGGTCACGGTGACCAATATCAGTTGTGGCCCATCGGTGACCCGGTATGAGCTTCACCCGGAGCAGGGGGTGAAGGTGAGCCGGATTGTGGGACTGGCGGATGACATTAAACTGAGCCTGGCGGCCGCGGAGATCCGGATTGAGGCCCCCATCCCCGGCAAGTCCGCCGTAGGCATTGAGGTGCCCAATAAGGAGACCTCCATGGTATACCTGCGGGAGCTTTTAGAGTCCGACGGTTTTGTCAACAGTAAATCCAAGCTGACCTTTGCGGTGGGCAAGGATATTGGCGGGCAGCCGGGGACCGCCGATATCGGGGAGATGCCTCACCTTCTTATCGCCGGAGCCACTGGTTCCGGAAAATCCGTTTGCATCAACACCTTGATCATGAGCATTATCTTTAAAGCGGATCCGGAGGATGTGAAACTGATCATGGTGGATCCCAAGGTGGTAGAGTTGAGCGTTTACAATGGTATCCCTCATTTGATGATTCCCGTGGTCACGGATCCCAAGAAGGCCTCTGGCGCCCTGAACTGGGCGGTGGCGGAGATGGGAGACCGGTATAAGAAGTTTGCAGAGTACAATGTCCGGGATTTAAAGGGCTACAATGAAAAGATCAAGAACCTCACCGGCATTCCGGAGGAGAACCGGCCCAAGAAACTTCCCCAGATCGTCATCATCATCGATGAGCTGGCGGATCTGATGATGGTGGTGCCTGGCGAGGTGGAGGACGCTATTTGCCGTCTGGCCCAGCTGGCCAGGGCGGCAGGGATTCACCTGGTGATTGCCACCCAGCGTCCCTCGGTAAATGTCATTACCGGACTGATTAAAGCCAATGTGCCCTCCCGTATTGCCTTTTCCGTGTCCTCAGGTGTGGACTCCAGGACCATTATCGATATGAACGGGGCAGAAAAGCTTTTGGGAAAGGGAGACATGCTCTTTTATCCTTCTGGTGTTCCCAAGCCTCAGCGGGTGCAGGGGGCCTTTGTCTCTGACCAGGAGGTTTCCCAGGTGGTGGAGTTTTTGACGGAGCAGGGGCTTACCACCTCCTACAGCGCGGAGGTGGAGTCCAGGGTGATGAACAGCACGCTGGACAGCTTCGGCGGCGGGGACAACAGCCGGGATGAGTATTTCGCCCAGGCTGGGAGATTTATCATTGAAAAGGAGAAGGCATCCATCGGTATGCTTCAACGGATGTTTAAAATCGGCTTTAACCGGGCGGCCCGGATCATGGATCAGCTGGCGGAGGCCGGCGTGGTGGGGGAGGAAGAGGGAACCAAGCCCAGGAAAGTGCTGATGACCATGGAGGAGTTTGAACACTACCTCTCTGGAGGAAATTAAAGGAGGAAGGCTATGAAGACAGATATTCAGATTGCCCAGGAGGCATCGATGCTTCCCATCAGGGAAGTGGCGGCAGAGTACGGAATCAGAGAAGATGACCTGGAGCTTTACGGAAAGTATAAGGCCAAGCTGACGGATGAGCTCTGGGAGCAGGTAAAGGATCGAAAGGATGGTAAGCTGGTACTGGTTACGGCCATAAACCCCACCCCGGCAGGAGAGGGGAAAACCACCACCACTGTGGGGCTGGGACAGGCCCTGGCAAAGTTGGGAAAAAAGGCGATTATCGCCCTGCGGGAGCCTTCTCTGGGGCCGTGCTTTGGCATCAAGGGCGGGGCGGCGGGCGGCGGCTATGCCCAGGTGGTGCCCATGGAAGACTTGAATCTTCATTTCACTGGAGATTTCCACGCCATTACCTCGGCCAATAACCTGCTGGCCGCCCTTCTGGACAATCACATCCAACAGGGGAACGAGCTGGGAATCGATACTCGTCAGATTCTCTGGAAGCGGTGCCTGGATATGAATGACCGTGTGCTGCGGAATGGGGTAGTGGGCCTGGGCGCTAAGCCAGAAGGAGAAGTCAGGGAAGATCATTTCGTGATTACCGTGGCCTCGGAGATCATGGCTATCCTTTGCCTGGCAAAGGATATGGAGGAGTTAAAGGAGCGGCTGGGCCGGATCATTGTGGCGTATAATTACGCCGGAGAGCCGGTTACCGCCAATGACCTTCATGCAGTGGGGGCCATGGCAGCGCTTTTGAAAGACGCCTTAAAGCCCAACCTGATCCAGACCTTAGAGCACACTGGGGCCATTGTCCACGGCGGGCCTTTCGCCAATATTGCTCACGGGTGCAATAGTGTCCGTGCTACACGGACAGCCTTAAAGCTGGCAGATATCACGGTGACAGAAGCCGGCTTTGGCGCAGATCTGGGGGCAGAGAAATTCTTCGACATTAAATGCCGGATGGTCGGCTTAAAGCCGGATGCGGTGGTATTAGTGGCCACGGTCCGGGCGCTTAAATATAATGGAGGGGTTCCAAAATCAGAACTGTCCCAAGAGAATCTAAAGGCCCTGGAACGAGGAATCGTAAATCTGGAAAAGCACATTGAAAATCTTCAGAAGTACGGGGTTCCTGTGGTGGTTACTTTAAATTCCTTCATAAGCGACACGGAGAATGAATACGCATGGATCAAGAAGTTTTGCGAGGACCGGGGCTGTGAGTTTGCCCTGTCGGAGGTCTGGGCTAAGGGTGGCGAAGGCGGAATTGCCCTGGCGGAGAAGGTGCTGGAGACTTTAGGGTCTAAGGAAAGCCATTTTGCCCCCATCTATCCGGACGAGATGAGCCTGGAAGAAAAGATCCAGACAGTGGCAAAGGAGATCTACGGCGCAGACGGAGTAAGCTTTGCCCCGGCGGCGGCCAAGGCCTTAAAGAAGGCGGCGGAAATGGGCTTTGGCCATCTCCCTGTATGTATGGCAAAGACACAGTATTCCTTGTCTGATGATCAGAATAAGCTGGGAAGGCCCACAGGCTTTACCATCCAGGTCAGAGATGCCTATGTTTCCGCGGGAGCTGGGTTTGTGGTCGTGCTTACTGGCGCGATTATGACCATGCCTGGCCTGCCTAAAAAGCCGGCGGCAGATGGGATTGACGTGGACGAAGAGGGAAAGATTACCGGGCTATTTTAAGGACAGGGCGCAAGTTTAAGAAAGAAAATCAGAAGGGGAATGACTATGACGGTAAAGGATTGGCTGGGAGAGCTGGAGTATAAGGTGCTTAAGGGGTGTCTGGAGACAGAGGTGGCAGAGGTGATCTATGATTCCAGGAAAGCCTGCCCCGGCTCAGTTTTTGTCTGTATGAAGGGAGCCAGGACGGATTCCCACAGTTACTGTGGCCAGGTTTATGAGGCGGGGACCAGAGTGTTTGTTGTGGAACAGCCGGTTTCCCTTCCGGAAGACGCGGTAATCCTTCAGGTGGAAAACGGGAGAAAGGCGCTGGCCGTTCTCTCGGCGGCCAGATTTGGTTTTCCTGCCAGGAAGATGGTTACCATCGGCGTTACCGGGACCAAGGGAAAGACCACTACCACCCATATGATCAAGGCCATTCTGGAGGCCTGCGGGAAGAAAGTGGGGATGATTGGGACCAATGGGGCGTATTTCGGCGGTGTTTCGGAGCCCACAAGAAATACCACCCCGGAATCCTATCAGCTTCACGAGTATTTTTCCCGGATGGTGGAGACAGGCTGTGAGTACATGGTGATGGAGGTGTCCTCTCAGGCCTTTAAAATGCACCGCACTGATGGGATTTGTTTTGACTATGGAATCTTTACCAATATTTCCCCGGACCACATCGGCCCGGATGAACATGAGGATTACGAGGAGTACTTATCCTGCAAGTCCATGATCTTTAAGCAGTGCAAGACGGGGATCGCCAATAAGGATGAGGAGGATGTGATGAAGGCGGCTGGGATGGCTGCCTGCCCGGTTTACACCTACAGCCTTTCCCAAGAGGCTGACCTTCAGGCAGGCCCCATCAGTTATGTCTCTGAGGACACATTTGTGGGACTGGAGTTTGCCCTTTCCGGGAGATATGCGATGAATGTGCGGGTGGGCATTCCTGGAACCTTTAATGGGGCCAATGCCATGGCGGCCCTCAGCCTGTGCAGCTTCCTGGATTTGCCCAAGGATCAGGTATGCCATGGGCTGGAGCATTTGAAGGTAAATGGACGGATGGAGCTGGCCTACGCCTCAGCGGATTGCAAAGTGATCATTGACTATGCCCACAATGCCCTCAGCATGGAAAATCTCCTTAAGACGTTGCGGGATTATCATCCCACCCGTCTGGTGGTGGTATTTGGATGCGGTGGAAACCGCTCCAAGGATAGGCGCTACGCCATGGGCGAGATGGCGGGGAAGATGGCGGATCTCAGCATTATCACAGCGGACAATTCCCGGTTTGAGAAGGTGGAGGACATTATCGAGGACATTAAGAGCCGTCTGATTCCCACCAAAGGGGCATATCTGGAGATACCGGATCGGCGGGAGGCCATCACCTATGCCATCACCCATGCAGAGAAGGGGGATATGATTGCGATTATCGGAAAGGGCCATGAGGATTATCAGGAGGTCAACGGGATCCGCACCCACTTCCTGGATCGGGAAGTGGTGGAGGATGTGTTAAGAAATCTGGGAAAGCAGGAATAGAGAGATGGAAAATGTAACGGTAATGGATCTTCTTGGGGCTTGTGGGGGAAGGCTGCTCTGCGGCCGGCCAGATGAGCCCATCCGCCACATCAGCATTGATTCCAGGCACATGAAGGGGCAGGATCTCTTTGTTCCCATTGTCGGGGAAAAGGTGGATGCTCACCGCTTTATTGAAGGGGCTTTCGCGGCTGGGGCGGCGGCGGCCCTCACCAGCCGTCATGACCAGATGGAGGATGTTCATCCCTGGATTCAGGTGGAGGACACGAAGCTGGCCCTACAGCGCATCGGCGCATGGTATCGGGAGCGGATGGCCCTTCCATTAATCGGGGTCACTGGCAGTGTGGGAAAGACCACCACCAGGGAGATGATCGCCAGGGCGCTCTCGGCGAAGTATCAGGTTTACCAGACGCCAGGGAACAGCAACAGCCAGGTAGGCGTGCCTATTACGATGACTGAGATTTCCTCCCGGGAGGAAATCGGCGTTATCGAGCTGGGGGTCAGCGAGCCGGGGGAGATGCACCGGATATCCATGGTGGCGAAGGTGAATCAGGCGGTAATGACCAATATCGGGATTGCCCACATCGGCCAGCTGGGCTCCCAGGCAGGGATTTGCCAGGAAAAGCTTCATATCCAGGACGGTATGGCTCCAGGAGGGATTCTCTACGTGAATGGGGACGACCCCATACTCCGAGAAGTTTCTCCCAAGGCAGGTTGCCGCCGGATTACCTATGGGACAGATCCAGCCTGGGATTATCAGGCAAGGGATCTGACTCTTCAGGATGGGTGCTTTTCCTTTACGGCGGTTTGCCGGGAGGACGGGGAGCAGGTGAGGGTAAGGCTTTCTGCTCCAGGGCGTCACATGGTGGACAATGCCATAGCCGCCCTGGCCATCGCTCGGGAAAATGGGGTGCCCATGGTTAAGGCGGCCCAGATGCTGGAGCAGTTCGGCGGCCTGCGCGGGCGGCAGGAGATACACCATGTCCGGGGAATTACGGTGATCGATGATTCTTACAACGCCAGCCCAGACTCCATGAAGGCGGGGCTCCAGGTGTTGATGGATATGCCCAGGACAGGCAGGAGCTTCGCAGTTCTGGGAGATATGAAGGAGCTGGGGCCGGAAGCGCTACGCCACCATCGGGAGATTGGAGAATTCCTGGCGGGAAAGGGTGTGGATGTTGTGCTTCTCTACGGAGAGCTGGCGGCGGAGATCGGAAGGCCTTTGGCGATGGATCAGAGGGCAGACGTTCTCTGCTTCCAGGATAAAGAGGAGCTGACCACGTGGCTGGAAGGCCGCCTGCTTCCGGGAGACGTCCTGCTGGTTAAGGGCTCCAACAGCATGGGGCTTGGCACAGTGGTTTCCACGTTGCTTAAGGGGCGGGAATGATCCGGACAGTACACTAGGAAGGAAAGAGGATGGCAGAATTTGCCCACGTTATTATCGACATATCCCATGAAAAGGTAGACCGGCCCTTCACCTATCGGATACCAGAGCACCTAAAGGACCAGGTTCACGCTGGCTGCCTGGTGGATGTCCCCTTTGGGAAGGGAAACCGGGTTCGCAGTGGATATGTGGTGGATTTATCCGATCAGGCTGGCTATGAGCCTTCCAAAATCAAAGGAATCGCTGGGATTCATGCGGGAAGTGTTTCCGCGGAGTCCCAGCTTATTCAGGTTGCCTGGTGGATGAAGGAGCGGTACGGCGCCACCATGAATCAGGCGTTAAAGACCGTACTTCCAGTGAAGCAGCAGATCCGGCAGGTGAACCGACGGTTTCTCCGCTGCCTTTTGCCTCCAGATGACTTAAAGAAAGAGATGGAAATAGCGGTGAGAAAGGGCTATAAGGCCAGAGAGCGGCTTCTGGGGGCGCTGGCCCATACGCCGGTGATCCCTTATGATATGGCCGTCTCCCAGCTGAATCTGTCCCCATCCTCCATCCGTCCCCTGGCTGAGCAGGGGGTGATTGCCATTGATTCTGAATTCATCTACCGGAACCCGGCCCAGGGGTTTCTGGCGGAAGGGGAGGAGGGCAGCCCGGCTATCACCCTGAATGACCAGCAGCAGGCGGCTATCTCCCAGATCTGCGGCCAGTACGATGCTGGGATACGGAAGACTTATCTGATCCATGGGATTACCGGCAGCGGGAAAACCGAAATCTACATGGAGCTTATCGACCATGTGCGTAGTAAGGGAAAGCAGGTGATTCTGCTGATTCCGGAGATTTCCCTCACCTACCAGACAATGATGCGGTTCTGCAGGCGGTTTGGGAGCCAGGTCTCCTTTATTAATTCCAAGCTGTCGGCAGGAGAGAAGTATGACCAGTTTGAGCGGGCCAGGAAGGGGGAGATCCAGATCATGATCGGCCCCCGTTCAGCCTTATTCACGCCCTTTAAACAGCTGGGGCTGATTATTATCGACGAGGAACATGAAGGCGCTTATAAGAGTGAGCTTACCCCCCGGTATCACGCCAGGGAGACGGCTCAATACCGCGCCAGCTTATGCCAGGCCTCAGTGGTTCTGGGCTCGGCTACCCCGTCGGTGGAGTCCTATTCTAAGGCGGAATCCGGACTTTACGGCTATTTCCGGATCACCAGGCGGGCGAAGGCAAACAGTGTCCTTCCCCAGGTTCAGGTGGTGGACATGCGGAGGGAACTTAAAGAGGGAAACCGGTCGGTTTTCAGCCGAAAATTGCAGCATCGGATAGAGGAGACCCTTAAGCGGCGCGAGCAGGTGATCCTCTTTTTAAACCGTAGGGGATATTCCCAGTTTCTTTCCTGTCGCAGTTGCGGGGATGCCATCAAATGCCCCCACTGTGACGTCACCCTGACTCTTCACCAGAATCACCGTCTGGTTTGTCATTACTGCGGTTATCAGATCCCAAGACCCAAGGAATGCCCTTCCTGCCAGTCCCCTTATCTGGCGCCCTTTGGGACAGGGACAGAGAAGATCGAGGCGATGGTCCGGGAGGCCTTCCCTGGCGCTGGAGTGTTGCGTATGGATCTGGATACCACCTCGAAAAAGGGAGGCCACGAGGAGATCCTGGCGGCCTTTGGGTCCCATAAGGCGGATATTTTAATTGGGACCCAGATGATCGTTAAGGGACACGATTTCCCGGCGGTGACCCTGGTGGGAATCCTGGCGGCGGATCTGTCCCTTTATGCCCCGGATTATCGCTGTGGTGAGCGGACTTTCCAGCTGCTTACCCAGGCGGCCGGCCGTGCCGGACGGGACGAGCGGCCGGGAGAGGTGATCATCCAGACATACAGCCCGGATCACTACTGCATCCAGGCGGCCGCTGCCCAGGACTATGAGGGATTTTACCAGAAGGAGATAGCATACCGAAAGCTCTTAGGCTATCCCCCTGCATCGGTGCTGATGACCTTAACCGTCTCCTCCCTGGAAGAGCCTATGGCAGAGAAGGCCATGGGGATGATCGGCCTGTGGATGAAGGAGTTTATGGCGCAGGATGAGCTGGCTTCCCGCCTCCAGCTTATCGGCCCGGTCAATGCCCCAATTTACAAACTTAATGATATCTATAGAAAAATTTTATATATGAAGTGCAATAATTGTGCTATAATTTCTGGAGAAGACGGCGGCCAATGGTCTCCCTACCGCATGTTAACTGCGGTGCGGAGGAGGCTTGAGGAGCGCTGGAAGACTGCGGGAGCAGGCGGCACAGTATCTCTGCTGTTTGACTTCCCGTGATCAATCGAATGGATAGTGATGAAAAGAAAGGATCAGAATAAACTATGGCGATCAGACAGGTGCGAACCATTGGAGATGAAATCTTGACGAAGGAATGCAAGCTGGTAAAGGAGATGACCCCCAGGCTCCGGCAGCTGATTGATGACATGCTGGAAACCATGTATGATTCCGGCGGAGTGGGTCTAGCTGCGCCCCAGGTGGGGATTTTGAAGCAGATTGTGGTTATCGACGTGGACGACGGAGAACAATATGTGCTGATAAATCCGGAGATCATTTCTCAGGACGGTACACAGACCGGATACGAGGGATGCTTAAGCGTGCCGGGAAAATACGGCACCGTAACCAGGCCGAACCATGTGGTGGTCCGCGCCTTGGATGTAAATATGGAGCCCATCCAGGTGGAGGGGGAAGAGTTTCTCGCCAGGGCCATCTGCCATGAGTGCGCCCATCTTCACGGACAGCTGTATGTAGAGCTGGTGGAGGGCGAGCTGGTGGATGCGGACAGCCTGGAAGATGAAGATGAGGAAGAGTAAAAGTATTGCGGAAGGAAGGAGGAGCCTGATGAAAATCGTTTATATGGGAACGCCGGATTTTTCTGTGCCGGCTTTGGATGCCCTGGTGTCCGGCGGCCATGAGGTGGCGGCGGTGGTCACCCAGCCAGATAAGCCAAAGGGCAGGGGCAAGGCAGTCCAGATGACTCCGGTGAAAGAGAGGGCCCTGGCCCTTGGGATACCAGTGTACCAGCCGGCCAAGGTAAAGGATGAGGCATTTTTTTCCCAGCTGGAGGCGATGAAACCGGATGTGATTGTGGTAGCTGCTTTCGGACAGATCCTCCCTCAGCGCATTTTGTCTCTCCCCCCCTACGGCTGCATCAATATCCACGCGTCCCTTCTGCCCAAATATCGGGGGGCGGCGCCTATTCAGTGGGCCATCATTGACGGGGAAAAGGAGACCGGCATCACTACCATGGTGATGAATGCAGGGCTGGATACTGGGGACATGTTGGAGAAGACGGTGATTCCCATTGAGAAGAAGGAGACCGGAGGCAGCCTCCATGACAAGTTAAGCGCAGCAGGCGGGCCGCTGATCCTGTCTACCCTGGCGAAGCTTTCAGAGGGGACGCTGCGCCCCATCCCTCAGACGGAGGAGGGGACATGCTATGCCAGGATGTTAAGTAAGTCTCTGGGGGATATTAACTGGAGCCAGGAGGGGGCGGCTATTGAGCGGCTTATCCGTGGCCTGAATCCCTGGCCCAGCGCATATACCCATTTAAATGGGAAAACATTAAAGATATGGGAGGCGGATGTGCTGGCTGAAGACAGCGGGAAAGCTCCCGGACAGGTGGCGCGGGCAGATGAGGCAGGGCTTTGGGTTGCCACGGGAAAAGGAACCTTAAGCATCACCTCCCTCCAGCTGGAGGGAAAGAAACGTATGGGATTTGATGCCTTTTTAAGAGGTTTTCCCATAGAAACAGGGACGAGGTTTGAAAGGAGATTGTAAGTATGGGATATTATGGCGGATATGGTTATTATGGGTTTGACTGGACCTACCTTCTGGTGCTCATCGGCGTGGTTCTCTCCATGGCAGCCTCTGCCAAGGTGAATGGCACCTTCCAGAAGTATTCACGGGATCGGTCCAGAAGTGGAATGACGGGGGCAGATGTGGCCAGGAGGATTCTCCAGGCCCAGGGAATCTACGATGTGACGGTGCGTGCGGTTCCGGGCAATCTGACGGATCACTACGACCCGCGGACCAAGACGGTGAATCTCTCCGAACCAGTATTTGGCTCCACCTCCATCTCCGCCATTGGCGTAGCGGCTCATGAGTGCGGCCATGTGATACAAGACGCTACTTCCTATGCGCCCTTAAAGATCCGCGCAGCCCTGGTACCGGTGGCGAATTTCGGAAGCCGTTTATCCTGGCCATTGATTCTCATCGGTGTGTTGATTGGGGGACTGGGATCCCCTATGGTGGAGATCGGGATCCTGATGTTCTCCCTGGCGGTGCTTTTTCAGCTGGTCACCCTTCCGGTGGAGTTTAATGCCTCTGCCAGAGCCTTAAGGATCCTGTCAGACAGCCAGATGCTGGCCCAGGACGAGGTGGGGAAGGCCAGACAGGTTCTAGGGTCAGCTGCGCTGACCTATGTGGCTGCGGCCGCGGCATCTATCCTTCAGCTGCTTCGCCTGGTGATTTTATTTGGAGGGCGGAGACGGAATGACTGACAGAACCACCAATCGGGAATTAATCCTTGACATTTTATTGGAAATCCTGGAAAAGGGCAGCTATAGCCATGTGATCCTGCGTCAGGCCCTGGGAAAGTACCAGTATCTTTCCCGTCAGGATCGGGCATTGATTACCCGGGTTACAGAGGGCACCTTGGAGCATCTGATCCAGATCGACTGGGTAGTAAATCGCTGTTCCTCCTTCCGGACAGAAAAGATGAAGCCAGTGATCCGCACGATTTTGCGGATGTCCGCCTATCAGATTTTGTACATGGACCGGATTCCCGACTCGGCTGCTTGCAATGAAGGCGTCAAGCTGGCGTTAAGCCGGAGGTTTGCCGGCCTGAAGGGCTTTGTCAACGGCATTCTCCGTAGGATTTCCAGGGAAAAAGCGGCCATTCTGGAGGAATTAGGCCATTCCCCGGATCCATCCATCCGCTATGCTGTCCCGGAATGGCTTTGCGCCAGATGGAGCCGGGAGCTGGGGAAGGAGAGGGCGGCGCGGACTATGGCCGCCTTTCTCTGCCAGCGCCCATTAACTGTCCGCTGCCATCACAGCCTGGCCTCCCAGGAGGAGATCCAGGCCAGCCTGGAGCGCCAGCAGGTACGCTGTACCCCTTCTGCTATTCTGCCTGGCGTGCTTTCCATCGAAAACTATGACCGCGTCGAGGAACTGGAAGCCTTTAGGAAGGGGTGGATCCAGGTACAGGATTTAAGCTCCTGCCTGGCCGGCATCGCAGCGCCCCTTAAGCCGGGAGACTATGTCATGGACGTCTGCGCCGCCCCCGGGGGCAAGAGCCTCCACATTGCCGACCGTCTGGACGGAACCGGATGTGTAGAGGCCAGAGATGTGAGTGAGGCAAAGGCGGCATTGATTGAGGAAAACATAGCCCGGACCGGATTTGCCAATGTCCAGGTCAAGGTGCAGGACGCCAGGATCTTTGACCCAAAAGGTAGGGAACAGGCAGACCTGGTCCTGGCGGATCTTCCTTGCTCCGGCTTGGGAATCCTGGGGAAAAAACCGGACATCAAGCTTCACATCACACCAGAGCGGATCGATGATCTGGCCAGGCTTCAGCAGGAGATCCTGGCGGTGGTGTGGCAGTACGTAAAGCCGGGGGGATACCTGCTTTACAGCACCTGCACCATCAGCCACAAGGAAAATCAGGAGAATGTCGCCTGGTTCCTGGAGCATTATCCCTTCCAGCCAGTAGATCTTAAGGGACGGGTTGGAGAGGGGATCGCCTCCCCCACACTCGGGGAGGGATGGATCCAGTTCCTTCCAGGAGAGCATCCCTGTGATGGATTCTTCCTGGCCTTATTTCAGCGGCAGGGATAGCTTGGGGCTGGGAAAACGCAGATACTTTGGATAAAAGGGAGAATGAGGAATGTTATGGATTTAACGGATATCAAATCGCTTACTCTGGAGGAGCTTACCCTCCAGCTTACAGAAATGACCTTTCCGCCCTTCCGGGCCAGACAGATTTATCAGTGGCTTCATGAGAAGTTAGCGGATCGCTTCGACGATATGACTAATCTCCCGGAGTCCATGAGGAAACAGCTTGCGGAACACTTTTTTATTACGGCCTTAAAGCCGGTGGAGGTAAAAATATCAAAAGTGGATGGCACCAGGAAATATCTGTTCGCCCTGCCAGAGGGAATTGTGATTGAGAGCGTGTGGATGAAATACCGGCACGGCAATTCAGTCTGCATTTCCTCCCAGGCAGGCTGCCGGATGGGGTGCCGTTTCTGCGCCTCAACTATCCTTGGCCTGGAGCGGAACCTCCTTCCTTCAGAGATGTTGGATCAGGTTTATCAGATTCAGAAGGATACCGGAGAGCGCGTCTCCAATGTGGTGGTGATGGGATCCGGGGAGCCTATGGATAATTACGATCATCTCATTCGCTTTATTCGTCTCCTCAGCCATGAAAAGGGGCTGAATATCAGCCAGCGGAACATCACGGTTTCCACCTGTGGTATTGTCCCCGGAATACGGAGGCTGGCAAAGGAAGGGCTAGCGGTAACCCTGGCCCTCTCCCTCCACGGGCCTACAGACCAGATCCGCCAGGAGCTGATGCCCATCGCCAGGAAATATCCCCTAAGTGAGGTGCTGGGGGCCTGCTATGAGTATTATGAAAGGACCGGGCGGCGCCTCACCTTTGAATACAGCCTGGTAAAGGGGGTGAATGACCGCCCGGAGGAAGCGAAGGCCCTGGCCCTGCTGCTTAAACCTATGCACGGGCATGTGAATCTGATCCCGGTAAACCCTATTCAGGAGCGGAATTACCGGCAGTCCTCTCTTTCGAATATCCAGGCATTTAAAAATATACTTGAAAAAAATGAAATAAATGTTACCATAAGAAGGGAGATGGGCCGCGACATCCATGGAGCATGCGGACAGCTGCGCAGCCAGTACCTCCGGACAAAGCACAGCCCATCTGACGAAAATTGATATGGATCCATCTTCTTAAAGGCAGTAGATCAGGAAGGTTTGTAATATATCTATCATAGACAGGATAATGGAATCAAGAAGGGAGTGGTTTAGTGCAGGCAGTGGGAAAGACGGATCAAGGGATGATCCGAAGAATGAACCAGGACAGCATATTTGCCTCTACCACACCGGTGGGCCCTCTGCCCAACTTATTTCTAGTTGCGGACGGGATGGGAGGAGAAAATGCGGGGGATTACGCTTCCCGCTTTCTGGTTCAGCATTTGCTCGGGCACTTAAAGTCTCAGCCCTTTCAGACGCCCCAGGTTCGGGCGCTGAAGGAAGGGATTCAGGCCGTGAATCGAATGCTTTATGAAAAATCCCTGGAGGAGGAATCTTTCCAGGGCATGGGAACCACCCTGGTGGCTGCCGTGTTTCAACAGGGAAAGCTTCATGTGGCAAATGTAGGCGACAGCCGCCTATATGTAATTGGAAATGAAATCGCACAGATTACCAGAGATCATTCGTATGTAGAAGAAATGGTCGCCCAGGGGCGCATGCGCCGCCAGAGCGAGGATTATCGACGAAACAAACATATTATTACCAGGGCTGTAGGAGCTGCAGCCACGGTCCAGACCGATTTTTTTGAAGTAACTTTATCAGGGGAAGAGGTATTTTTGCTCTGCTCCGACGGCCTCTACAACATGGTAGAGGAGAAATCTATACAGAAAATTGTGAAAAATGCCCCGTCGCTTGAGGTAGCAGCCAGGATCCTGATAGACCGGGCCAACAATAACGGCGGGTTAGATAATATATCCTTAGTGTTGGTGAACCCCAGAGAAAAGGGGGTGAAGCCATGCTGAAGCCAGGCATGTACCTGCAGGAGAGGTACGAGATTATTGAAAAGATCGGCTCCGGCGGTATGGCCGACGTATATAAGGCCAAATGCCACACCTTAAACCGCCTGGTGGCGGTAAAGATGTTAAAGAAGGAGCTGAGCGGCAATGAAGAGTTTGTCAGCCGCTTTAAGCTGGAGGCCCAGGCGGTAGCCCGGATCTCCCATCCCAATATTGTGAATATTTTTGACGTTGTGGATGAGGGCGATACCCACTATATTATCATGGAGCTGATCGAGGGAATTACCTTGAAGAGCTATATCGCCAAAAAGGGCTTCCTGGAGGTGAAGGAAACCATAGGTATCGCCATCCAGATGGCCCAGGGTATTTCCGCCGCCCATCAGCAAAATATTATCCACCGAGATATCAAACCCCAGAATATCATCATTTCCATGGACGGAAAGGTGAAGGTGGCGGATTTCGGTATCGCCGGCGTTGCCTCCCCCAGCGGCAGAGAGGGAAAGGCCATCGGATCGGTCCACTATATCTCGCCGGAGCAGGCTACCGGAAATATGGTGGACGCCAGGAGCGATATCTACTCCTTAGGTATTACCATGTTTGAGATGGTCACGGGCCGCCTGCCCTTTGATGGGGAGAATACGGTTACAGTGGCCATGGCCCACTTAAAAAATCCTATCGCCTCGCCTAAGGACAGCAATCCGGATATTCCAGAGTGTCTGGAGGACATCATCCTTACCTGTACGGAGAAGCGGCCAGAGGAGCGTTATCAGACGGCGGAGGAGGTGATCACGGATCTCAGGAAGGCGCTCATTGATCCCTACGGCCTGCATCTGGATCCGCCGGGGAACAAAAAGAAACCAGGAAAAAGTGAACCAGTTAAGGATGAGGGAACGAGCGGATCCGGGGAAGAAGGGAGCTCTGGGGAGTATTCTGGACATGAGAAGACAACGGAAGCCTTGGAAGGCCACAGCTATGACCATATCGGCTACGACCACCATCAGCGTGCACGGCAGCTGGATATCACCCATCAGCTGGAGCGGATTTTCGCGGTGGCCGGTGTGGCGGCAGCCATTATCATTGTGGCGGTGCTGCTGACTATGGCTGTGCGTCTTGGACGCATTTTCCTTTCTGGGAACAGCCATGTGGGGCCGGGAGAATCCCAGGAGAGCAGTGTGGCCGAGGTAACCACCGCTGCCATTGCCGAGGGCCAGGTCTCCATGCCAAACCTTTTGACTAAGCCTCTCCCGATGACGGAAAAGGAGGCCAGAGAACTGTTGGAGGAGTGCGGGCTGAAGATGGTGGTCAGCAGTGTGGAGAATTCCAATGAAATTCCCATCGGCTATATCATGGCTCAGGAGTACCCCGAGGGCACAGTGCTGGAGAAGAATACAACGGTTAATGTCAAGGTAAGTAAGGGCAGCGGGAATATTGATTTAACAATTCTAGAGCTGACGGGCATGGACGGGGAGACCGCGAAAAAGCTTTTGACGGAGAGGAACCTGGTGGTTACTGTTGCAGATGAATTCCATAATACAGTACCTCAGGGAAGGGTGATCCGCTTTGAACCGGAAAGCCCGCGGGAAGGGGAGACGGTGACCTTAGTCATCAGTAAAGGGCCGTCCCAGGCCATTGTCCCCGACGTAACCGGGCTGCTTCCAGAGGAGGCTAACGCCCTTCTCCTGGCCGCCGGCTTCCTTCCGGGAGCCATCGGGGAGGAGTACAGTGATACTGTAGACGCAGGCCGTGTGTTTAATCAAACCGCCCCTGCGGAACTTCCCTTTCAGCGTGGGCTTCCGGTACAGTATTATATCAGCCTGGGGGCGGAGGAAACCATAATTGGCGCCAGCCACTATGTGGCCTCCATTGACAAGCAGTATAATCTCAGCATGGATCTGGGCCCAGGCTCCTCCACCACCAGCATTCAGATCGTGATCCGCCTCCGGCAGGAGGTAAACGGACGCACAGTATTTAAGAACCTGGTGGAGCCCAGAACAGTGGTAGGGGATTCGGTGATTCCCATCTCCTTCCCCAGGATCGAGGGAGCCGACGGCGTGGAAGAGGGGCTGGTGGAGCTCATCAATTTGGACAAGAACCAGGTATTAGCCTCTTATCCGGTATCCTTCTTTAAGACGGAGGACTGATCCAGGATGAGAGGAAAGATTATCAAAGGAATTGCCGGGTTTTATTACGTTCACGACGGCCGGGAAATGGTGTACCAATGCCGGGCGAAGGGGATTTTCCGAAACCGTAAGGTAAAGCCCTTAGTGGGAGATGACGTAGATTTTTCCATTCTCCATGAGGCGGATCAGGAGGGGAATATTAATGAAATCCTTCCAAGGAAAAATGCCCTTCCCCGCCCTGCGGTAGCCAATGTGGACCAGGCGCTGGTGGTCTTTGCCACCCAGGAGCCCAAGCCGAATATAAACCTGCTGGACCGGTTCCTGGTGATGATGGAGCAATCCGGGGTGCCGGTAATGATCTGCTTTAATAAGGCGGATTTGTGCGCTGAAGAGCAGCTGTCCCATTACCGGGAGATCTATGAGAAGACAGGCTACCCCCTTCACCTGCTCAGCGCCAAAACCGGAGAAGGCATGGCGGAACTCCGTTGCCTGCTCCAGGGGAAAACCACTGTGCTGGCCGGGCCATCTGGGGTGGGGAAGTCCTCCCTGACGAATGAGATACAGCCTACTGTCCAGATGGAGACTGGCATGGTCAGCGAGAAAATCAAGCGGGGGAAGCATACCACCCGTCACAGCCAGCTGATCTTTGTGAAGGAGAATACCTATCTTATGGATACCCCCGGCTTCAGCTCCCTGTATCTGGACATGGAGCCTGAGGAGCTGAAGGACTATTTCCCCGAGTTTGCCCCATTTACCGACGGGTGCAGGTTTACTGGCTGCGTCCACATGGGAGAACGGGTATGCGGGGTCAAGGAAGGGGTATCCACCGGGGAAATCCATCCCAGCCGGTATGAAAATTATCGCCTGCTTTATCAGGAATTGAAAGAGAAAAGGAGATACTGAAGATGTATAGATTAGCGCCGTCCATATTGGCAGCGGATTTTACGAAATTAGGCCAGGAGATCCAGGCAACAGAGGAAAACGGGGCAGAATATCTACACTTGGATGTGATGGATGGGGCCTTTGTCCCCAGCATATCCTTTGGGATGCCTTTAATTTCTTCCATTCGCAAGGTTTCGGGCCAGATATTTGATGTTCATATGATGGTAGAGGAGCCGGGGCGGTATGTGGAGGCGATGAAGGAGGCTGGGGCGGACTTAATCTGTGTCCACCAGGAGGCCTGCGCCCACCTGGATCGGACCATTACCCAGATTAAGGAATTGGGATTAAAGGCCGGAGTCGCCTTAAACCCTGCCACTCCCATTTCTCTTCTGGACTGTGTGCTGGAACAAGTGGATATGGTGCTGATTATGTCGGTCAATCCTGGCTTTGGCGGCCAGAAATTCATCCCCTACACCCTGGAAAAGGTGCGCCGCCTCCGGCAGACGCTGAATGAACGCTATCTGTCTACGGATATCCAGGTAGACGGTGGAGTGACTCTCGCCAATTCGGAGGCGCTCCTGGATGCGGGCGCCAATATCCTGGTGGCTGGTTCTGCCATTTTCCGGGGAGACCCAGGGGAGAATACCCGGGAATTTATGAAACAATTTTCGGAATATGAGGCGAAAACGAAATGAAAACCTGTTTAATCATTACCGGTGGAAAGCTGGATCCGGCTTTCGCCGGTTCTTTTTGCAAGGGACGCCAGTTTGACAAACGGATTGCTGTGGACAATGGCCTGTCCGCCTTCCGCACACTAAATTGGATCCCGGACATGGCTGTAGGTGACTTTGACACTGCGCCCTCTCCAGTGGTGGATTACTTCAAAACCATCCCCTACATTGTCTGGGATGTCCATGACGCCGCGAAAAATGAGACGGACACGGAGCTGGCCCTTCGGAGAGCTATTGCAAGCGGCTGCACGCACATCACTATCCTGGGCGCCACCGGAGGTCGGTTTGACCACCTTTTATCCAATGTGTATCTTCTCTACAACTGCCTGCAGCAGGGGGTAGAGGCCTGCATCATTGACTCCCAGAATAAGATCTATCTCATCGAGGAGGAGCATACTTTTCAGAGGAAAGATCAGTGGGGGAAGTACATCTCCTTCCTTCCCTTTTCCGGGGAGATCAAAGGGATTACCCTTACTGGATTCCAGTATCCTTTAACCGATTATGATCTGGACGCTGCCAGCAGCCGATGCATCAGCAATGAGCTGGCAGAGGAGGTGGGGAGGATAAGGATAAAGGAGGGGGTGGCGATCTGCGTGGAGTCTGCGGATTAAGGGGATGCTCACAGCCTGGCAGGGAAAAACAGCGACAAAATTCGAAAAGGAAAGGGCTTTTCTTTCCCTCCAAAATGTGGTATCGTAAAGAGCAGAGCGATCAAGATTTTACAATCAGGAGGAGCCATTATGTTAGATCTAAAGTTTGTCCGCGAAAATCCGGACATAGTAAAGCAAAACATTAAAAATAAGTTTCAGGATAACAAGTTGCCTTTAGTGGATGAAGTGATCCAGCTGGACGCAAAGAACCGGGCGGCAAAGGCAGAGGCGGACAACCTTCGCGCCTCCCGCAATAAGCTGTCCAAGGAAATCGGAAAACTGATGGGCCAGGGGAAGAAGGAAGAGGCAGAGGCGGTGAAGGCGCAGGTAACGGCTAACGCCGCCCGGTTGGCCCAGCTGGAAGCAATGGAGAGCGAGTTGGAGGAAAAGGTGTTAAGGATCATGATGACCATCCCCAATATCATCGACCCAAGCGTTCCCATTGGCAAGGACGACAGCGAGAATGTGGAGATTGAGAAGTTCGGTGATCCAGTGACGCCGGATTTTGAGATCCCTTATCACACAGACATTATGAAGCGCTTTGACGGCATTGATCTGGACGCCGCAGGGAAGGTGGCCGGGAATGGCTTCTACTACCTGATGGGGGATATCGCCAGGCTCCACTCGGCGGTGCTCAGCTATGCCAGAGACTTTATGATTAACCAGGGATTTACCTACTGTGTGCCCCCCTTTATGATCCGCAGCAATGTGGTGACCGGCGTTATGTCCTTCGCGGAGATGGACGCCATGATGTATAAAATCGAAGGGGAAGATCTGTACCTCATCGGCACCAGCGAGCACTCGATGATCGGCAAATTTATCGACACCATTACCCCGGAGGAAAAGCTTCCCCAGACGCTGACCAGCTACTCTCCCTGCTTCCGCAAGGAGAAGGGTGCTCACGGCATCGAGGAGCGAGGAGTGTACCGGATCCACCAGTTTGAGAAGCAGGAGATGATCGTGATCTGCAAGCCGGAGGAATCCCCTATGTGGTATGATAAGCTGTGGCAGAATACGGTGAATTTATTCCGCTCCCTGGAGATCCCGGTTCGGACGCTGGAGTGCTGTTCCGGCGATCTGGCGGATTTAAAGGTGAAGTCCTGCGACGTGGAAGCCTGGTCTCCCAGACAGAAGAAATACTTTGAGGTGGGATCCTGTTCGAACCTGGGGGATGCCCAGGCAAGGCGGCTGAAGATCCGCGTGGACGGAGAGAATGGAAAGTACCTGGCCCACACCTTAAACAATACGGTGGTGGCTCCGCCCCGGATGCTGATTGCATTCCTGGAGAATCATCTGCAGGCAGACGGCAGCGTGACTATCCCGGAGGTGTTGCGTCCTTATATGGGCGGGATGGAAGTATTGGTTCCAAAGAATTAATGCGGGGATGATTGTGTTTTGGCCTGGTATGCTCTGGAAGAGACGTGCCAGGCTTTTCTTACATTTCTTGTAAAAGGTTCAGATATGGATTATCATGATCCTGTAGTGTCATATTGATATACCGTAGATGAGGTAAACGTGATGAAGATTAAAAAAATCCGCTTTATTGAGCCAGGCGCCCGTCCGTATAAGAGAACGATCCTGAATCATTTTGTATATGACCGATACATACGGACCCCATCCGTGGGACTGAATCTTTTGACGACTATTGTGAAAGGGGAATACCCAGATACCCTCATGTATAGCGAGTCCATCTCCAAGATCCCCAAGGCGGATGTGATGGATGCGGATGTGATTTTTATCGGTATTTTCACTTTCCAGGCCAATCGGGGATACCAACTGGCCAGATATCTGAAAGCTCACACCCACGCTGTGGTGGTGATGGGCGGCCTTCACGCCTCCCTGTATTACCAGGAGGCCATCCGGTACAGTGACTATGTCCTTCTGGGAGAGGGAGATGAGTCCATTCTGGAACTTCTTTCTGCCTTAAAGGAGGATCGGCCGGTGGATTTTCCAGGGGTTGCCTACCGAAAAGAAGGGAAGCTGGTGATGACCGGGGAGAGGAAGCCGCCGGAGAATATCGACGGCATACCGGATCGCAGCCTGGTCTACCAGTATAAAAACCGGGTACATTATAATACCATCTGGCCCCAGGTCCATGCCTCCAGGGGATGTCCCCATAACTGTGACTACTGCGCCCTGGTGCGGCATTTCGGGAGAAGGGTGCGAACCCGGTCTGTGGAGGATGTTTTGGAAGATATCCGTCAGTCCATTGCCTTCTTCCAATCCGGCCACTTTCCCCGGCTCCTGAAGGGCGTGTGGATTACCGACGACAATTTTTTCGCGGACCGGGAGTGGGCCATGGCTGTGCTTCAGGGGATTATCGATCGGGATATCCATTCTTCTTTCACGGTGCAGGCTCGATACGAGGTGGGCTTTGACGATGAGATGCTGGACTTACTGAAGCAGGCTGGGTTTTTCCAGCTGGCTTTGGGAATCGAGTTCATTGACGATGAGGATTTTCAACAGTATCACAAGAAGAGCCAGGTGGAAGAGATTCAAAGGGCTGTCAGGAATATCCAGCGTCACGGCATAAGCGTCCGCGGCCTGTTTATCCTGGGGGCGGATAACAACCGTCCCGGGATCGGGGATCAGTTGGCGGATTTTGTGATTAAAAATGAGATCAAGGGCGTGCTGATCCAGTCCATGTACTTTGTGCCAGGGACGCCGGTGTATCAGCAGTACCAGAATCGTCTGCTCCATAAAAACTGGTCTAAGTATAATGGACAGGTGGTGCATTATCCAAAAAACATCAGTCCCTATGAGCTCCAGCTGGAACATATCCGCGCCAGCCGGCGAATCTATTCTCTCCGGCGCCTGGCACGGTCCCTGGTGTTTGACGACTGGATGCATAAGCTTCTCTTCTTTGGGGAGCTGTGTTGGCATCGGAGCATTTGCATGGATTTAAAGGCGGAACTGCCCTATTTAAAGGAGCGATCAAAGGAATGGGGCGGAGAGGCGTCCCGCGCAGCGTGCTGCTGCCACGGCGGGGCTGGAAATAGGAATGGCAAAAAGAAGGGGGTTAAAAATGAAAATCGCGGCATTTGAAGTGCGTAAGGATGAGATGGAGAATTTCCAGGAAATAAAGGAAAAACTGAATATTGAGCTGGAGTGTGCCAGCGAAATGCTGACCATGGAAAATATTGACCGGGTTAAGGGCTGTACCGGGGTGACGGTTCTCGGCCAGTACCAGTACGGCAAGGAAATGCTGGATGCCCTAAAGGAGCGGGGCGTGTATTACCTGGCTACCAGAACGGTTGGGTATAATCACATTGACATTGCCTATGCAAAGCAGGTGGGAATCCATGTGTGCAATGTTACCTATGGGCCCAATGGGGTGGCAGACTATACCATAATGATGATTCTGCTCTGCCTGCGGAATTATAAACCAGCCCTCTGGCGAACCCAGGTGAATGATTTTTCTCTGGAAGGGCTTCAGGGGAGGGAATTAAAGGATCTGACCGTAGGAATCCTGGGAACCGGAAGGATTGGTTGTGCGGTATTAAAGAATCTCTCTGGATTTGGCTGCCGGCTGCTGGCCTATGATGTGTGGGAAAATGAGGCGGCAAAGGAAATGGCAGAGTACGTAGATCTGGAGACGATTTATCGGGAATGTGATGTGATCTCCCTGCACATGCCTCTGAACGATTCCACCTACCACCTCATCGATAAGGAAGCCATCAAAAAAATGAAAGACGATGTAGTTCTCATCAACTGCGCCCGCGGGGAATTGATGAAGATTCAGGACTTGATTGAGGGAATAGAGAAGAAGCGGATTGGGGCTCTCGGATTAGATTGTATGGAGTATGAGGAAGGGATCGTTCACCAAAACTTGAAGGTGGATATTATCTCAAACCGGGAAATGGCGTATCTGAGACAGTTCCCCAATGTAATTCACACACAACATATGGCTTTTTATACCGATGTCGCGGTAAGGAGCATGGTTTATGGAAGCATTGAAGGGATTTATGCTATGTGGAAGGGGAAGGAGATCCAGAATCAGTTGAGCTGACAGTGAGGGGACGGGGCTGACACTGAGGGATCAAAGGACAGGAAGCGGAACAGCCACGAAGAGAGGGCCAGGAGGGAGAGAGATGATCAAAGCGGTAATTTTCGATATGGATGGGTTGATGATTGACAGTGAACGGGTTACTTATGAAGGGTATGTGACAGAGTGCAAAAAGCTGGGCCTGGAGATGGAGGAGGAATTCTATATCCAGACCTTGGGGCTGCCTCTGCCCGCGGTATTTACCATGTATTATGACAAATACGGCAGTTCTTTCCCCATGGATCAGGTATTGGAGAAGGTGCATCAGTATATGGATGACCGATTTCAAAATGAGGGTGTTCCCGTGAAGGAGGGCCTGAGGGAATTGCTGCAATACATAAAGACCCAGGGGTATAAAACGGTCCTTGCTACCTCCAGCAACCGTGACCGTGTGGATCGGATTTTGGGGCAGACAAAGCTGGAACAATATTTTGACAGCTCCATCTGCGGAGATGAGATCGAGAGAGGGAAGCCAAACCCGGATGTATTTTTAAAGGCCTGTGAAAAGGCCGGGGTGAATACGGATGAGGCCGTTGTATTAGAGGATTCGGAGGCTGGGATACAGGCCGCCTATTCTGCTGGGATTCCGGTAATCTGTGTGCCGGATATGAAATACCCGGAAAAGGAGTATCAGGAGAAGGCCGGGTGGATTGTGGATTCCCTGAGAGCAGTGTTGGCAATGTTTGAGGATGGGGAGCTGAGATAATCCCAAAGATTCCCACAAGGCAAGGATGGGCGGAAAGGACTTTCAGCCAGGAAACAGGAACAAAGAACTGTCCTGCCGCATACCCTGTGAGTAAAGGATCAGCAGGGCAGGAAGAGAGCAGGTTATGGAAATCTATGTAGTAAAAAAGAATGACAATGTGGATTCCATTGCTGATCGTCATGGGATTATGGTGGAGGACCTGATCTATGACAATCAGCTGGAGTATCCCTACCGCCTGGCCGTAGGCCAGGCTCTTTTAATTCTAACCCAAGGGGATCGGGCGTCGGCTTCTCTGTCCCGTGAGGCATCATCCAGGGAAGAGGCAGAGCAGGGATCCCAGCAGACGCTTTCCGGGCAGCGGATCAATCCAGGGAAAATGCCGCTATATTCCTTTGGATACGCTTATCCCTTTATCAATTCCAGGACGTTACAGGATACCCTTCCATATCTAACCGATCTCTATGTCTTTTCCTACGGGTTCACGGAAAAGGGAAATCTGGTACAGCCCCGTAGCGATGATGCCTGGATGATTGAGGCGGCCAGGACAGCAGGGGTGCGGCCGGTCTTAACCTTAACCCCGCTGGGCTCTGACGGCCGGTTTAATAATAACCTGGTTTCCCTCCTGGTGAATCAGCCGGGTATCCAGCAGCACTTGATCTGGGAGCTGGGGAGGACTATGCTGGAAAAGGGGTTTTTAGGATTAGACATTGATTTTGAATATGTGCGCTCCGAGGATCGGGTGGGATTTGCAGAATTTGTGGCCCGATCTAGGGCAGTGCTGTCGGTCTTCGGCTATTCGGTTACCGTTGCCCTCGCGCCGAAAACATCGGCAAACCAGAAGGGGCTACTGTACGAGGGGATCGATTACCATTTGCTGGGCCAGGCGGCGGATCGGGTGATGCTGATGACCTATGAGTGGGGATATTCCCAGGGGCCGCCTATGGCGGTGGCGCCTCTCCACATGGTACGGCGGGTGGTGGAGTATGCGCTGTCGGAAATCCCGGCAGAAAAGATCAGCTTAGGGATGCCCAATTATGGCTATGATTGGCCTCTTCCCTATGAGAGAGGCGTAACCAGGGCCCAGACCATCCATAACCAGGAAGCGGTGCAGATTGCCATTGACCACGGGGTGGAGATTCAGTTTGACCGCCAGGCCATGTCGCCCTATTTCTTCTATTGGCAGTACGGTATCCGCCATGAGGTGTGGTTCGAGGATGCCAGAAGTATCTTGGCGAAATTCCAACTGATCCAGGAATACGGCCTGACCGGGGCAGGCTACTGGCAGCTGATGAACTTTTTCCGGCCCAACTGGCTGATGATGGAGAACATGTTTTCCATTGAGAGGAAGTAACTTTTTTAGCGGATTTTCTCCACTTATTGAGAAATGTAAAATTGCTATTTATGATCCATTGTGGTAGAATCTATGATAGAATATCAGCCAGACAGCACAACCGATCAGAAAGATGGCCATGTCCAGCGATAAATGGAAAAGGAAGCAAAGGAATGAAACGTCAACAATCAGAAACGCCAGCCTGCTGTACCGCCTGCGGCGGACATCTGGTAAGAAAGAGTCCCTATCTCTGCCAATGTGATTCCTGCGGGAAAAAGTACTACATCTCTGCCAGCCGGGCCCACAAAGTATCGGTACGGCTGTCCATGGGGAAGATGATCTTCCTGATTTCTATGGGGGTAATGGCTCTTATCGCCGCGGCGGTTCTGGGCTATCAGCTCTATACCGGCCATCTGGTGCTGTCCGCCAGGCGGTTTTCTGTGGCATTCCGGGATTTTCTCATGGAAGCCTATGAGAAGCCAGCGGCGGAGATCAGCCAGGAAGATCTGGATCGGATGAACTATTTAAAGATCGAGTGGGAGGAGGGCTACCGGTTTACCTACAGCTTTCAGGATGATTACCGCGCGTCGGGAACCGCCCCCAGAAAGAGCATCACTATAGAGGCGTCAAAGGATGATTTCTCTCCCACCAATGTGCAGTATTTTACAGGGTTAATTCAGCTGGAGCTGTATACCGACGCCTGGGAGAATTACCGCCTGCCTCCAGAGAATGAAATCCGTTCCATCATCTGCATGGATGGACTGTCCCGATACGGGGTTCCCCAGTTTTTCTCAGAGGTGAATCCAGACACCTTAGAGGAGGTCTCCATCCTGGAAGCGGAGAATCTGGAGGATTTTTCTTTCCTGGACTACTTAAAAAATATCCGGAAATTTTCTCTGGAGAAGGCAAAGATCCGGGATGCAGGCATATTTGCAGGCTTGGAGAATCTGGAGGAGCTGGAGCTGCGCTATGTGGTAATGGATGAGGAAGAGGCTGGCGACATTATCCGAGAGCTTTTGGCCCTTCCCTCCTTGCGATATTTCTTTATCGAAGGAAAATCTGCCTGGTATATCGGTGATGAGGACTGGGCGGCGCTGGAAGCGGAGTTTGGGGAGCGGGTGCGGATGGTGCGGAATTAGGCCGGCGGGTAAGGTAAGGCAGTGGATACATAAAGGTTTAGAGAAGGACGATAAGCGGATATGAAAGAGAGACATGAGCAGAGGGATGATCCCATCATCATCCAGACCAACACCCAGAAGGAGGGGGCAGAGCTTCTGCAGCTGGAGTGCAAAAACTGCGGCGGGATTTTGGACTTAATCGATAAAACTCACGGCGTGTGCCCCTACTGCGGGCAAAAGTATTTAATCGATGAGGCCAAAGGCGCCATTGTCGAGGTTCATGTAGATTACGGTGGCAGCGCTCAGGTGCGCAGCGCCCTGGAGGATGCAAAAAGGGCGCTTCTGGTAGTTCTGGCTGTGGCTGTGGTGGTTACGCTGGTGATCTTCGGCTTTAATATTGCTGCGAGGAAATCTGTCTTTTCCTCCTCAGATAAGGATATCCCGGTGGGAGAAGGGGGAGAGCTCTTGGCGATTTTCTGCAAGGATATCTTCGGGAAGGAGTACAAGGAGATCACTCAGGAGGAATTTGCCAGCATTAAGTATCTCCGGTGTGGTTACGAGCGTTCCGGAAGCGAGACCTACAATATTGTCTGGTACAGCTTTACGGATTACCAGGACTGCGAGGATGAGGAAGCCTTTCGGGACACGGTAAAGCGATGGACCTACCGGACGGAGCGGGTAAGCTGGCCCTCGGACTATACCATGTTTACCGGGCTTACCCGGTTTAATAATCAGGATTCTGTGTGGCTCTCTCAGCTGAGATTTGCCCCGGATAATCAGATCCGCTATGTGGATACAGACGATAGCCTGGAGACGGTTGCCCAGATCTTAAACCCGGAGCAGATCAAGGTGCTGCACATCGGCATTATGGGGGCGTCAATGGAGGGGATCGGAGAGTTTTCCAATCTGGAGGAGCTGACGGTCAACACCAATCTATCCAGGGACAAAGTCGATGTCAGCCAGGTTAAGGAGTGCAGCCACCTAAGGCGGCTTTCCCTGCGCTGCGGGGATGTGTACACTGGTCTGGAGTCCTTAGGAGAGCTTGGCCAGCTTACCAGCCTTTCGATCGATCATGTATATCTGGAGGACTGCGGTTTCCTTAGGCAGATGCCCCAACTGGAAGAGCTTTCCATTGAAACCGGGGAGGATCCAGATCTTTCCCTTCTGTCTGGCCTGCCGAAGTTAAAGCAGCTCTGTCTCCTGGACGGGGAATACATTCCCCTGGAGGAGATTCCCGCCCTGGCCGGTTTGGAAGTATTAAAGGTTGCGGTGGATGAGAAGGAGTGTCTGGAGGCTATCGGAGAGATCTCCACGCTCAAAAGTCTGGATCTCCATCTGGCAATCCGGGAGTATGTGGACTATAAAGAACTGCCGGTGGATCTTTCTCCTCTGGCCAGTCTGGTTAATCTGGAAGAGCTTGCTGTGGACAATTTCTGGACAGGCAAGATGGCAGGCCTGGAGCCGATTGTTAATCTTCCTCAGCTGCGCTCTCTGCGGCTGGGCCTGGGGATTACCACGGACACAGAAGTGGTTCTGGATACAGCGCTTTTGGAGGAGAACTTATCTCTGGAGAAGCTCCACCTTGTGGGCAGCGTATTCCTGGAGGAAGGTGGAGAGCCTATCAGCTTTGATTTTCTCCGCCATTATCCCAAGGTAAAGGAGCTGTATCTGGATGACTGCGGACTAACAGATATCTCTTTCCTGGCGGATCTTTCTAATCTTCGGGTGTGCAGCCTTCAGGAGAATGATATTGACGATTATTCTGCTCTTTCTATGTGTAAAAAGCTGGAAAACATCTGTGTCGACAGGGAGGACGCGGCTAGACTGGAGCTCCCGGAGGAAGTGATGATTTACACTGAGCCTTACTATATGGTTTATTAATCGCATGATCAGGGTGGTTTTTCATGTTTTTACGATTGCGGAAGCAGAATCATAACATAAACAGGAGGTTTTTATGGAAAACACAAAAAGGTATACCTATGACTATGACCAGTATGAGAGCGGAAAGGGGCCAGCTACCATGGTGGAGGACATTTTGGCGGATCCAGAGTTTCCAGGGCTTTCGGAGTTGGTGATCGGATGCTGGGGGAGCGCTTACGAGGACAGCTGCCAGGAGATTTTGGATGGCATAGTGGAGCAGGCGGAGAAATTTTCCCATATTGAGAAGCTTTTTGTGGGGGACATGGACTACGAGGAGTGTGAGGTGTCCTGGATTATCCAGGGAAATTATTGCCGTCTGTGGGCCGCCATGCCTCAGCTGAAGGAGCTGACCATTAAAGGAAGCAGTGATTTGGCGCTGGGGGAGATCTGCCATGAAGGCCTGGAGTCCCTGGCCATTATCTGCGGCGGTCTTCCAACAGAGGTGATTCTGTCGATCCAGAAGGCGAAGCTGCCGAATTTAAAGAAGCTGCTCCTTTACATCGGGGTGGAGGATTATGGGTTTGACGGAAATGCAGATACCGTACGCGCCCTTCTGGCAGAGGCGGATTTTCCCAAGCTGGAATATCTGGGGATCGTAGACAGCGAGATCCAGGATGAGCTGACCGAGGTGGTGCTGGGCTGTAAGTTTATGGGACAGCTAAAGACTCTGGATTTATCCTGCGGAACCTTAAGCGATAAAGGGGCCGCCCTTCTGGTGGAGAAGCTTCCAGCCTATCCCAACATCCAGCTTTTAGACATTCACCATCATTACCTTACCGACCAGGCGGTGGAAAGTTTGAGGCAGCTTCCCATGGAGATTGACGTTTCCGACCAAAATGAGGTAGAGGTATACCGGGGCGAAGTCTGGATGAACGCCATGCTGACGGAATGAGCAGAGAGAAGGAATCTCCCAGGCAGGCAGTGCTTTTAGGCAACCCGGGAACAAAGAGGACGGTCTATCTGGAGTGGGCGGCGAAGGAATTGGGACTGCAGCTCCACCTTCTGAGCTGGGACCAGCTGAGGGGAGAAGAGGGAGATGGGGGCTTTCCTCCGGAATGGGAAAGAAAAGAGATTTTGATGAAAATCGACCCACCTCTGTGGGACAGCTGCGATTTGGGAGAGCAGAATCACCTGGCAAAAACCTACCGGCGGCAGCTTAAAGCCCTGTCGCTAAAAGGGCAGATGCTCTCCCTCCAGAGTACCTTGGAAAAGCCGATATTTGCCATGGAATGCCGAAAGCTGGCCTTTCTCAATCAGCCGGAAGAGATTGGAGCCCTGTTAGATAAGGATGGCTGCAAGAGAAGGCTGATGGAGTCAGGGCTTTTGGTGACGGAATTTTTCCTGCCTGGGGCTTGGAGAGATGGAAAAATCCAGGATGCCGAGGCCCTTTTAACCGCTATGGAGGAGCGGCATGTTTATCAGGTGTTTATTAAGCCAGTTTATGGTTCTGGCGCTGCCGGGGTGGGAGCTTTCCGCTTCCAACCTCGGACCGGGAGAATGGCGCTGTATACCTGCGCCCAGGAGTCTCCCTCTGGGGCTGGCCTTGTGAACACGAAACAGCTGCGGTGCTTCCGGGAGCCAGAACGAGTATGGTCAATCTTGAACCGACTGCTGGCCACGGAATGTGTATTCGAGCGATGGTATGCCAAGGCAGAGCATCAGGGCTGGACTTATGATCTGCGGGCAGTGGTTCAGGAGGGAAGGCTGGATTTTCTCTTGGCCAGGTTGTCAGAAGGCCCGGTGACGAATTTGCAACTGAATAATTCCCCCCTGGATGTGAGGGAACTGCGCCTCTCCAGTTCTTTGCTGGAGGAAGTGGAGGAGCTGTGCCAGAAAGCGGCAGGCCTCTACCCCGGCCTGAATAGCGTGGGGATCGATGTGTTGCTGGAGAAGGAAAGCCTGAAGCCCAGAATCATCGAGATGAACGGACAGGGGGATTTGATCTACCAGGATATTTACCACCAGAATCAGATTTACCGCCATCAGGCCAGGATGATGAAGGAATGGCTGGAAGAAAGGCCGTAAGTTAAACCAAAAGATATTCCTGGAACCTGTCTAAAAAAGTAGGAGGAAATCGCATGTCAGATTCAATCGAAAAGTCAGATCCATTAGAAAACCGGGCGGAGGGGGAGGTGCCCCTTCGCCTCTTTATCCCCTCCAGGGAAAAAGCGGCCCCATCAGTGGACATGAATCAGATCGTGGGGAAGGAGGATATCCTGTTTATCTGTCTGGACACCCTCCGGTATGACGCGGCGGTGGAGGAGGAAGAGGCTGGCCGCACGCCAGTGCTGAATCAGTATGGCCCTTGGCAAAAGTGTCAGGCTCCGGGAAATTTCACCTATCCCTCCCATCATGCCATGTTTGCCGGATTTCTGCCTTGCCGGGATGAGGCGAAGACCGTGGCGGACAGAGAGCTTTTATTCTTTCCCGCCCAGATAGGGCTTGGGAAGAAGGGGCCTGAGGGGGCTTTCTGCTTTTCCGGAAGCACGATTATGGAAGGACTGGAAAAGGTAGGCTATGACACCTGGTGCGTGGGTGGAGTGGCATTTTTTGATAAGCGCTCTGATCTGGGACGGGTTTTCCCAGGATATTTCCAGAAGAGCTACTGGAATCCCTCCTTCGCCTGTCCAGTGAAAGACAGTACAAAAAACCAGGTGGATTTTCTCCAGAAACGTTTGGAAGGAGCGGATAAGGATCGGCCGGTCTTTCTCTATCTCAATGTGGATGCTATTCATTATCCCAATTACTTTTATTTGGACGGCGCTTCCCATGCTTCCCATGATAGCCTGGAGAGCCATAAGGCGGCGCTGCGGTATGTGGACAGGGAACTGGGACGTCTCTTTGAGGAGTGGAAGAGGCTGAGGGGCTCTGCCTTTGTGATCTGCTGCTCCGACCACGGGACCTGCTACGGAGAAGACGGATGCCAGTTCCACGGGATCAATCATCCCATTGTCAATACTGTGCCCTACAAGCATTTTTTCCTATAGCGGGGGAAAGTATGATGAATTTTAACACAAGCTATGTCCAGTATATGTACAGCTATCCTCACAAAACAGCATACCGAGCCCTTTTTGGAGTCCATCTGCAGGATTACGCCCGCTACCTGAAGGGAAGGGGACACAGCCTGTATCTCCATATCCCATTCTGTGAGACAAAGTGTGGGTACTGCAATCTTTTTTCCGTTACTGGCCAGGGAGAAGGGGAGATAAGCCGTTATCTGGAACAGGTGAAAAGGCAGCTGTGCCAGTATCAGGAGATCCTGGCGCATTATGGAACCGGATTTTCGGACTTTGCCGTTGGGGGCGGGACGCCACTTCTTCTCTCTGAAAAGCAGCTGGATACGATGTTTTCGATGATTAGCGGTCAGGTTTCCTTTGACCAGAAGGCAGCGTTTCTCATTGAGACTGCGCCTAATCAGACCACAGAGGGGAAGCTGAGGCGGTTGAAGGAGGCGGGCGTCACCAGGGTCAGCATGGGAATCCAGAGCTTTTCTAAGGAGGAGCTAGCCCTTCTGGGACGCCGTCACAGCCCGGAGACGGCAAGAACAGCCCTGAAACGACTGATGGCTTTTGACTTTCCGGTGGTGAATGTGGACTTTATCTACGGGATTCCCGGCCAGACGGTCGCTTCCCTGATGGCTTCTTTGCAGGAGGCCCTGACCTATGAGCCGGGGGAGATTTTTTTGTACCCTCTATATGTGAAGCATGGGGCCAGGATGGAGAAAATGTTGGAAAAGGGGATGGCGCTGGATGGCCGGCAGACCCTCTGCCAATACCGGGAAGCCTCCGCTTACCTTCGGGCGGAGGGCTACCGCCAGGATTCCATGCGGCGGTTTGTCCGTGTGGGGAAAAGCGCTTCCGGAGAGGCGCTTCCAGAGCGGGACCTCCAGGACTGCGGCTTCCACACTTCTCTGTCCCTTGGCTGCGGGGGAAGGAGCTATCTGGGGGAGCTACACTTTTGTACCCCCTATGCCATTACCCCTCAAAGCTGTCTGGATCAACTGCGGATCTTTGAGGCCACAGGGGACTTTTCTGTGATCCGCCATGGCATTCTCCTTTCGGAGGAGGAACTTTGCCGCCGCTATGTGATCCGTCACCTGCTGATTCGGCCGGGGATCCCTCTTGGAGCTTACGGCGAACGTTTCCGCTCGAAGCCACAGGAGGACTTCCCAATTATCCAGGAATGGATATCCAGAGGATATGTGGTCCACTCCATAGGGAAGGGGGAAGGAGGCGAAGATTATTTATACCTCAGCGATGAGGGAATGGCGCTATCCGATTACCTGGGGCCACAGCTGATCTCACCTTGGATTCGAGAGCGGATGGAAGAGTGGGAAAGGCTCCATGAAAAGGATACCCGCAAACAGCAGAACAAGAATAGATAATCGGAATGAATGGGGGAAAGGATCTATGGAGCCAAATACCCTTCTTTATCGGGGCACATTAAAGAGCTGCAATTATCACTGTTCCTACTGTCCCTTTTCTAAGCGCCCACAGTCAGAGAGGGAGCTGAAAAGGGATAAAGAACAGTGGGAGGATTTTTATCCAAGACTCATCAGGACTGCTTCCTCCAGGAATATCCGGGCGATAATGCTGACGCCTTATGGAGAGGCGTTAATCCACCCTTGGTACTGGGAAGGCCTGGCCGCCTTAAGCCAGTCCCCGGATCTAGACTGTGTGGGAGCACAGTCTAATTTTAGCTTTTCCCTAGAGACATTGGTGAGGCGGTTCTGTCAGGCGGGGGGCCGTCTTTCCAAGCTGCGGATCTGGGCTACCTTTCACCCAGAGATGATATCAGCGGAGGCCTTTGCCGCAAAATGTCAGGACAGCGGAGAGGTTGGGCTTGTTCTCTGTGCAGGGGTAGTGGGAGTGCCGGAAAATCTGGATGTGATCCGGAGGCTGCGGGCTCTTTTGCCACAGGAGATCTATCTGTGGGTGAATGGGATGGACGGGAGGAAACGTCCTTATACAGAGGAGGAGATCGCCGCCTTCTCTGAGATTGATCCCTATTTTTACCGGGAGCTGCATGGGGTGCCGGCAGATCCTTCCCTGTGCCGCGGCCGTCTATTCGCCGAGGGGGACGGGAAGATCCACCCCTGCAATATTAACCATATTTCTACGGAAAACTGGCATGACTGGCCGAAAGATGAGGGGCCTGTGCCAAAATGTAGCCGGAAAGTCTGCTCCTGCTATCTAGCCTATGGCGGACGAAGTGACTGGATGAATCAGATCCTCTTTGGCCCATATCCCCTCTTTCGTATTCCACGCCGGCCAAAGGCTGTGTTTCTGGATATTGAGGGTACGCTTATTTCTGGGGAAAATGCTGTCCTGCCTGAGATTTACCAGGGGCTGAGGGTGTTGAGGGAGAGAGAGCATGCCAGGCTTTTCTTTGCCACAACCCTGCCTTATCCAGAGGCTATGGAGCGCTGCAAGGGGATACGCCATTTATTCTGCGGCGGTGTTTTTGCCGGAGGCGCCCATATCCGGGTCGATCCTTTCCCCAATGGGCAGGAGATACAAGGCTGCGGTTTCCAACAGTTTTATCCGATTCCCGAGGAAATCCTCCCGGTTTTGGAAGAGCAGAAAGGGGGCGTCCGGTTCCATATCCTGACTTACCGGAAGAGCGGAGAAGGGAGGGAGCTATATAAGATCAGCCTCCTGCGCCCCAGACAAAGGCCTTGGAAAGAGGTGGAGGCAGAGGCCCTGTTCCAGTCCCTTCTCTGTGCCGTATTTTGGCCAGACACAAATGTTTTCCAGCCAGCAGAACACCGGCAGCCAGCGTCTTCCCCGCCTGCAGTTTGCCTGGAAAAGAGGACGCAGTCCGCGCCCATCCGGTATTTCCTGGAGGATCACTGTATGGAGATCGTGGCGCGGGAAGCGAACAAGGCGAACGGCGTCCAGGAGATCTGCCGGCAGCTCTCTATCCCTCTGGAGCATGGGGCAGCAGCCGGCAATGGGGCGGAGGACGTAAGGATGATAGCGCTCATTAATGAAATAAGATGACATATGGGGGGGATCTTAATGAGAAAATTTTTATTGCAGATGATTTTGGCAATACTGTTTGAAGGAGTGTGGCTGCCTTCGACGGAAGAGGATTTCACCTGTGCCACAGCCCTTTTCCAGGAAGAGGAGCAGATGCAAAGAGCGGGCTGGCCGTCCCAGGAAGAATCACCAGAAGGAGAATCCTGGCCCGGTTCCTGGTCACGAAGCATGTTCTCAGCTTATATTGTGGGAGGAGTGGACTGCATGGGGGACGGAAGCTATGACCAATATGTGGAGGGGCTGGGGACGTATACGGATTCCCATGACTCGGGATATTCTGACTTTCAGGAGGATGCCTTCCCCCAGATATCTTTCGGCTTTATGGGATTGGATGTGACGGATTACCAGGCAGATCAGGGAGATGACAGTCAGTATGATTTCTATAAGGCCTTTTGCAGCGACAGGTTTTATATGGAGTATCCCTGTGACTGGTATGTAGGCGCTACGGATGCCTGTTCTCTGACCTTTGTCCCGGAATGGGAGGAGGAGGCCTCCCGCCAAATGCTCGGCGACTGGAGGGAATATTTTGACGAGAATCTGGAGGGAAAGATTGGGGATGTCCGAACCTATATTGAAGGCGGCGGGATCAATGATTGCCTGGAAGAGACTTTAGGAAAACCATTGACGGAAACCTACCAGCTTGTTCTTCGGAAAGAGGATTCCGACTGGCTGTTGATCTATGATTTGAAGGAGGGAGATAGGGAGGCGGCAGAGATTGTGGTATGGTGCAATCTGGGGAAATGTAGTGTGCGGAGCTGGGACGTGGATTTGCGTGTGAACCCATTGGAAGACTATGGACGGATTATGGTTTTTCAGGAGTGGGATGTCTTTGACTTTTCCTCCAAAGAAGCCATAAAGGAGTATGTGGAATCTGGCAGTTTCCTCTATCGTCTACTTGGAACCGCGCTGGAGGAAGAGGTAGAGGAAAGGATCATCCAATTTACCACAAGTTCCTTTTCCACCCTTTACCACGATTTTGTTACCGTCCAGGTGAAAATTTGGGATGCTGACCAGACGGAACATCTTCTCCGCCAGGCCACCGTGTATATTCCAGTGCCTCAGCCAGAGCAGGATAACTGGGTTGTGGTATTCGAGTCTTTTCCCGGTTCTCGAAAAGAAGATGGCGTGGCCAATTCCCAGGTGCAAAAACAGGTGATGAGCACCTTTGTAGCCCTGCCTTTTTATCATGAGGTAACAGCGGGAGAGACCTTGTCTGCCATCGCTGAACTTTATGGTGAATCTTGCGGCCTGGCATATGACATTGCCAAGTATTGGCCAAACCATATTTCACGGCCAGACTGGATTTATCCGAAGCAGAGGATAGAGATTCCCCTGGGAGTTTTATTTCAGCGGCGTCATCATTTCTGGGAAGATAATTTGTAAAGCCTGAATATTGCCAAAAACAAATTGCTATACAGTCCTCGAAAAGTGTGATACAATTTAGAGACAATATAAATAAAAAACAGAAAACAGGAAGAATGCGAGAATATAAGACAATGGAAAACAAAAAAATCGTATCCGTATCCGAGCCGATCATCCGGCTTAAGCATGTGCACTCTATGGGGGTGATCGGCGACCCTGGATGCGAGGGGCTGGGAACCTATCATATGAACGTTTACGCAAGCGCCCTGGAGGAGAGCAGCCGAGATGACATCACGCTGATCGCAGGGGATCTGGTGCCAGCCGGAACCGGGCGTTACTATCAAATGATACAGGAACTGACGGAAGCGCTGGCAAAGAACCCGGTCTATGCCCTCCGAGGGAACCATGACACCGGCGCGTACACCGATTATTTCGGATTGAAAAATTACGCGCTGCTTACCGAGGACTTTGGGGTAGTTGTGCTGGATAATGCCACCCGCTCCTTTGAGGAGGAGGGACTCTGCCTGTTGAAGCAGATCCTTTCTATGGAAGAGGTGGAAAGAGTGATCATCGCCTTTCACATTCCAGTACCTAACCATTTTATCATGAATTGTGTGTCAGAGGAAGAGTTTGCGCGCTTAAAGGAGGCTTATGCCCCCTGGAAAAGCAAAGTGAACTATCTGCTCTGCGGCCATGTCCATTCCCGGTTTGAAGATCAGGTGGATGGCATTCCGCTGATTTGCACAGGAGGCGGTGGGGCGATGATTGAGGATGTGTCCAAAGACATCCGGGCCTGTGATGTGGAACATCATATCGTCCGTTTTTCTATGGAAGAAGGCGGGCTAAAGTACCAGATCGTAAATCTTTCAGAGAACGGCTACCGGAAGGAGCGGGAGGATCATGTCCTGCGCCAGAAGCTGGAGGAAACCTTCCAGGGGGAGCTGATGGCCCATTTCAAGTACCTGATGTTTGCTGATCGGGCAGAGCGCAGAGGCCTGAGCCGGATCGCAGCTCTGTTCCGCGGCCTTGCCGCATCGGAATACTATCACGCCCGAAGCTTTTATTCGATCCTTGACCAACCAGGGCCGTTCATGGAGTCGGTTCAAACCTACGTTCCTGGAGAAGCGTTTGAATACACCTACCTCTACAAGATGCTGTCGGATTACGCGAAGAATCACGGCAGCCCCCTGGCGGAGCAGGCTTATACAGGAGCGGCGAAAGCGGAAAAGGTTCACGCAGCTCTCCTGGCTCAGGCGGCGGATATGGAAAATTTCCCGGAAGAAACCATCTATGTCTGCCCGATCTGTGGTTATGTTATGGCTGGAGACGCTCCGGAGCGATGCCCAGTCTGCGGCGGGCCGAAAAAACAGTATGAGCCTTACTAAAGATCCGCCGATATACGTCAAATCGATTGAATACTAAGCCTTGGAAAGCCCAAAATACCGCTTGACATCGTCAGATTTTTTCTGTATGCTGGCAGGGGTGATATAGTATGGAAAGAATCGTCCGGCAGGGACTATTATATGATTTTTACGGAGAGCTTTTGACCGCTCGCCAACGTTGCATCTATGAGGATGTTGTGTTTAATGATCTGTCCTTAAGTGAGATTGCCCAGGAGCAGGGAATCACCCGCCAGGGAGTCCATGATCTGGTGCGTCGCTGTGATCGGATTTTAGAAAGCTATGAAAATAAGCTTCATCTGGTAGAGAAGTTTGAGATGACGAAGCTCCTGGCAGGACGGATCGAAACGCTGTTAAATCAATACCAGAAGGAGCAGGATGCCTCCCTGTTAAGGCAGGCGGAGGAGGTAGCCAGGAAGATTGTAGAAATTTAAAGGAGGGATTGCATGCTGTTAGGTTTTGGGAATGGTATCTTGACTTTCTATCTCTGGACCTGGTTTATCTGGCCATTTGTCTTTGTCTTCGGACTGGCATTTGGAATAGCGGATCTGGTGAAGGATGAACATTCCGGGGCAAAAGGATTGATCTGGGCAGGGATTGCCCTTCTGATCATGACTGGTGCCATGGTGGGATATATGTTGCGATAAGATAAAAAATATGTTTAACCAGTTGAATGGATTGCTCTGTTTCAATCGTATTCCTAATGAAACCGGAAATTAGAAATCAAGTGAACGCCTTTAGCGGTTAAGGCGTTCCGTCAGAGATGGAGGAAACAGACATGAAAAAACAGTTAACCGGCATTTTGGCAGCAGCACTGATCTTGGGAATCGGCGTCACCAATGTATTTGCGGCGGGGCCAGGGCAGGAAACCCAGTTCACCTGTTCCTTTTCCGACGCAGATGGCGACGGGGTATGTGATCTTTGCGGCAGGATTCCCGGCACAAACGGCTGTGGCGGATACGACTATACTGATGCAGATCAGGACGGGGTATGCGACTATTACGCGGAGGGCGCTTGCCATAGGACCAGCGCCGGACGTGGTCATGGCCATGGCTGTCATAGGAGAGTGAATCGGTAACGAGGTTTCAGCATGCGGAACGAACAGGAAGTGAACCAGGCCATTGAGAAGTATTCCGATATGGTCCGGCGGCTTTGTATGATCCATTTAAAAAATCATGCGGATACAGAGGACATATTTCAAACAGTGTTTTTGAAGTATGTCCTTAGTTCTATTTCCTTTGAACATGAAGAGCACGAGAAGGCCTGGTTTATCCGCGTGACCATTAACGCGTGTAAGGATTTGCTGAAAAGTTTTTTTCGCAGCCATACCGTATCCCTGGATGAGGTGATGGATCAGCCAGCCCAAATGGCGCCAGATCACCGGGATCTTCTGGAGGCTGTGCTTTCCCTTCCTCCCAAATATCGGGAGGTGGTATACCTGCATTACTATGAAGGCTATACTGCTCCCCAGATTAGCCGGATTTTGGGCAAAAATGTAAATACGATCTATACGCAGCTAACACGTTCGAAGGAAATGCTCCGGGAAAGACTGGGAGGTGACGGATATGAAGGACAGGTTTAAGGAAGTGTTTGACCAGGTTCAGGCAAGCGAGGAATTAAAGGACAGAACCAAGTCATTCCTTGCAAAAAGGACCAGAAGATACACCTCCAGAGCATGGAGCAATTATCCGCTTCTCATCTCGACGGCGGCCTGTTTGCTGTTTATGGTAATGGGCGGCCATTGGCTCTATTTCACCCAAACGGCAAAGATCAGCGTGGATGTCAACCCATCCATTGAGCTGGGGATTAACCGGTTCGATAGGGTGATATCTGTGGGCGCCTTTAATGAGGACGGGCGGGAATTGGCAGATGCATTGAAGATCAGGTATATCAATTATGTGGAAGCGGTAAACCAGATTCTGGAAAGTGAGTCGGTGGCCGCCCTCCTGTCTGGTGATGAGATCATGGTTATCACCGTGATCGGGGAGAAGGAGAGGCAGTCGGTTCGGATCCTTTCTGGTGTTGAATCCTGTGCGGCAGGTCATCAAAATACCTACTGTTATTCTGCCAACGCGGAGGAGGTCCATGGGGCGCATCAGATGGGGCTGTCTTGTGGGAAGTACAGGGTTTTTCTGGAGTTGCAGGCGCTGGATCCGGATGTCACGCCAGAGGAGATCCGGGGAATGACCATGAGAGAGATCCGGGAGCGGATTGCTTCCCTGCAGGCAGAAAATGGGGAGTCTGTGCCATCTCAGGGCACAGGTGAAAGAGGGCATCATGGCGCTGGACACGGACGAAGAAATGGCAGAGGACATCATCAATAAGAAAATCGGAGATCAGTGCTGAAATAAATTTAGGAATGCGCGCTGCTTGTATGAGGAAAATCATTGCTGTTGCAACTGCGCTCTGGTGTGAGAGCCCGGCTTGCCGGACTCTCTGTTTTGGGCAAAAGCCTGGGAAACAGAAGGCGACAGCAGCAGGCGTGGGCAGTTGTCTTGCAAAAATAATTTTGATATGGTAAAATAAAACAAGGATCAACTTGTTAAGAGATATCCATTTGGAGGTAAGATTGTGCAGATATCCAGCAGATTTACCATTGCGATTCATCTATTTGCCTGTATGGAAGCCTTTGGGAAGGATAATAAGATCACCAGTGATTTCCTTGCATCCAGCATCAATGTCAATCCGGTGGTTATCCGGAAGATCCTTTCACAGCTTCGAAATGCAGGATTGATAGAGGTGGCTCGGGGGACCGGAGGCGCGAAGGCCGCCAGGCCCATTGACCAGATTACATTTTATGATGTATATCTGGCCGTTGATCTGTTGGAGGAGAGGAAGCTGTTTCACTTCCACGAGAATCCCAATCCCAACTGCCCGGTAGGGAATAACATCCACAGGGTACTGGATGAGAAGCTGTTGCGTATTCAGGAAGCCATGGAGAATGAGATGAAAACCTATACGATTGCAGACATTGCCAATGGTCTGAAGGAATGTCCGGGAACAGGCCAAAATCCTCATGTGTTTAATTGATAATCTATGTACGCCGCCGATTATGGGTAATGCCATAGCGGCGGTTTTTCTGTGCCTATGGGCTGTCTCGGTCAAGGGATTTTCTGCAAAGCCACTTTTTTCATGACCAAGAGACCACAGTTTAAAAAAATTGAAAATCATGCTTGACTATACAGTTACTGTACGGTTTATAGTACAGGTGTAAGCTTTTTATTGAATGTGGATTTCCATCTGCAGGATATAATCCTCCACCTGGTGGATAACGGCTTCATTGATCCCCTTCTCATAGGAATAGCCGGACAGAGTCAGCCCCTGGTTGTGGGCATAGGCCAAGATTTCCTCATAGCGCCGGGGAAGCCTGTCCCAACTGCCTTTGTAAAAGGCCCGCAGATACTTTCCCGCTGGCTGTATATGCAGGCCGCTTTGCCGGTTTAGGAAAGGGATTTCGATGAACAGCTTAGTATAATTGTTAAAATTGCCCTCCAGAAGGCTGGGGACAGATATCATGGAGCCATAGGAAGCCTCATGGAGGCGACCTAGCTGATATTTGGCGGTTTGGGCGGTGATCAGTTCCACCTCTTTTTCAAAGGTGATATCCTGGTCAATGTCCACGGTTACCAAACAGCGTTCCTCTTTTTCTACAACGCTGATTTCAGCCAGATCCATGGTCAGAAGGGTGGACATGTTTTGCCGATGGTTGGATAAGGTTTTTCGGATGGCCTGCAAATGCACAAGCTGCAGATCCAGCGCCGCGATTTTTTCATCCAGAAGGCATTTCATGGTTTCTGCAGAACGGTTTTTCATGAAGCTTTGGATCTCCGTGATGGATACGTCCAGCTCCCGAAGAAGGAGAATGGTTTCCAGTATGGGGCTCTGGTGGTAATTATAGCAGCGGTATCCGTTTTCCGGATTGACAGCAGCAGGCTTAAAAAGGCCGATCTCATCATACCACATCAAAGTTTTTTTATTTATTCCGTGAAGAGCAGCGAATTGCCCGATGGTAAGCAGCTTATTTTTTTCACTCATTGTTTGCCTCCTGTACTGTCTATGATACGACATACCTGAGGCAAATTCAAGACAAAGGCGAGACAAAACCGCATAAAAAACAGGAGGAATCCAATGGAACAAAACAATCTCTACGCGAAACCAGTAACCTTAAAAAATATTTTGCGCTTTGCTGTGCCCACCATTGCCATGACGGTATTTATGTCCGTTTATACCATGGTTGACGGCCTGTTTGTGTCAAACCTGATTGGTACAGACGCGCTCTCAGCCATCAATCTGACGGCGCCGGTGATCCAGCTGGTCACCGCCATCTCCACCATGCTGGCCACCGGGGGCAGCGCGGTTGTCATGAAAAAGATGGGAGAGCAGAAAAAGGATGAGGCAAGGGAAGACTTTACCTTCCTGATTCTTGTAAATGTCCTTGTGGGGATTACTATGTGCGGGCTGGGGTATCTGGCGATGGAGCCGGTGTTTGCCGGAATGAAGCTTTCCGCCAACGTGGAGGGATACTGTATAGAATACCTAAGCCACTACCTAGTATTTACCGTGCCTATTCTTCTGATGAATAATTTTACGCTGTACCTGATTGCCAGCGAAAAGGCAACGCTTTCCCTCATCTGCTCAGTGACTGGTGGCGCGCTAAATATGGTGCTGGACTATGTATTTATCGCCATACTAAACATGGGAATCCGCGGCGCGGCAGTGGCAACCGGGCTGGGGTATTCGGTGACAGCGGTTGTGGGACTTTTTGTTTTCAGCCAGAAAAAAAACCTGCTACACTTTAAAAAGCCGGTGTTCCGCTTTCCGGTCTTGGCGAATGCAGCGGCAAACGGGTGCTCAGAGATGGCCACAGCGCTGGTCACCGGAATTATTACCATGATGTTTAACTGGACCATGCTTAACTTTGTGGGAGAGGATGGGGTTGCAGCAGTCACCATTATTATGTATGTGCTGATGTTTGCAAGCTCGCTGTATACCGGGTATTCTTACGGCGTTGCGCCTATGGTCAGCTTTTACTACGGAGAGCAGAACCGGGAAAAGCTGAAAAAGCTGGTAGCTGTGAGCCAGAAAGTAATCGCGGCTATCTCTCTGATCACCGTTGCGGCCTCTTTTGCGCTGACTAAACCCCTGGTGTCCGTCTTTGCCCGTCCGGAAAACCCGGTCTATGACCTGGCGGTAACAGGGAACCGGATATGTACCATCGCCTTGCTTTTCATCGGATTTAATATTTTTGCCAGCGGGATGTTTACAGCGTTGTCCAATGGGATTGTCTCAGCGATCCTGGCCTTTTCCCGCTCATTTGTCTTTATGCTGGTTACAATGCTAGTCCTTCCTTTGCTCCTGGGGGTAAATGGGATCTGGCTGGCGACGCCGGCAGCAGAGCTGATGGCCCTGGCTTTATCTGTATTCATGTTTCGGAAGTATCGAAAACAGTATGGATACTGACTATTGAACCACACCACTATTTGTGATACAATCAAAGTAAAAAATAGGAATCGTCATATGGTGTTTTAAGTCCGAAAATGGAGGGATTCAACATGAAAGGGATTGATGGAAAAAGCTTTGGGGCAGGGATTATCGTTGGAACATTGGGAATAACAACGGCCTTTGGGGCAACCGGGATTCGGTCTGCAGCGTTGAGTAACACGAAGCTTGCCCTTCAGGGGAATGTGTTGTCTCTTGATAAGCCTCTGGTTTCGGTTACAATGGAGGATGAACAAATCCCCAGCATGTATGTGCCGGCGGACGAAGTGTTTGAGAAGCTGGGATACCAGGTTTGCCATGACGACGGGATCATTGATTTGATTCCAGGCAGCGCAAGTTTACAGGGAGTGGCGGAAAAAAGCAGCGTGCAGGGAAATGTGGTTATGGATCTGTCCAATCATGTAGACCAGAAAAACATCGCTGAATCTGGCTCCTTTCAGGCGGAGAGCAATCAGATTTTGACCATAATTGTTACTTCGGATATCAAAGGCGGAGGGGTTGATCTATTCCTATTTGATCCCAATGGGAAGGAGCAGCGCATTACCATCGGTTCTTCGGATATGATCCAGGAGATTCCTTTGGAAAAGGGAACCTGGCAGTATAATTGTTCCGGAATGTTCAAAGAAGGCGGGAATGTGAGGATAATCGGTACAATCAAATAAGAAAGCTTGGAAAACCTTCCACTGAGGGTACGCCGTCTATTGAATCCGTGCATCGCCCCCACTTCAGCGCCCTGTTTAACACAAGGCGTTTGAGCGGGGGGCGATATGGCTTTTCATTCCTGCGAATTTGAATAAGGCGCAGGACGTCATGATACAAACGTTCTTTATCTTCTAAATCAATCATCAACCACCGCTGCCCATTGCCTTCTTTTGTCTGATGATACAGTTTCTGTAATTCAGCCGTAAATTCTGGCAATGTCGCTTCAACGAACCCTTTTTCCTTTTTGCCTACGACAACCATGACCGTGAAATAGTTTTCCCTGGGATAAATTGTGCATAATGTTTTTCCTGCCTTTTTGAATTTAATATTCCAGCCAGGATCCAGGCTGCATGAACTGAACTCGATTTTTTCCGTACTCTTGTAGGTATTTTTGATCTGGGAACAAAATTGCATAAAAACAGGGTTTCTGACAAACTGCCCGATTTCTTCCAGAGTCGGGCAGTTATTTTTATCGTCTAAATCAAACATAATGACAATTCCTCCTAATTTTGGCTAATCACTTGATTTAATGTATCAAATATCCGCGATTATTTCAAGAGAGAGGGTTCACTTTGATCATGGACATTGACGTTCACAAAAGCGTACGCTATAGTATATCTATCAGAAATTAGGGCAGCTGAGAGGAGGAGAAAAATGGGCGAGGAGTGTATCCTGTGTAAAGAGCCTCTGATGTATCTGGAGACAGGGGAGGTTATGGAGTGCTGTCTGTGCCATGAAAGGGAGGTAAGTAAGACCAGGTGTGTGCAGGGGCACTATGTGTGTAATGAATGCCACACAAAAGGCATGGATCAGATCATCGGCTGGTGCTTGGCGGAGGACTCGAGGGATCCGGTTTATCTGATGGAGGGCATGATGAATCAGGAGTTTTGCCACATGCATGGGCCGGAACATCACGTTATGGTGGGGGCAGCGCTTTTGACCGCCTACAGGAATGCTGGCGGAGAGGTGGACTTGCATTCTGCTCTGGCGGAAATGATGAACCGGGGGCGGGAGGTTCCCGGAGGTGTATGCGGCTTTTGGGGCGCCTGTGGAGCTGGAATCAGCGCGGGCATATTTGTTTCGATTATTTCCAAGTCCACACCGCTGACCATGGAACCTTTCGGGCTTTCTAATTTGATGACCGCCAAAGCCCTGGAGGCGATTGGGAGGATTGGGGGGCCCAGGTGCTGCAAGAGAGATTCCTACCTGTCCATTTTGGCTGCGGTTGACTTTGTGAAGGTTCACTTTGGAATTGAACTGGAACGGTCAACGGTTGTCTGCAGCCGGGCCGGACAGAATCATCAATGTATCGGGAAGCGATGCCCTTTTCGGGCGGCTGATAGCCTTTCGCAGTAACTTCGTGAATCGCTTAGAAATGACGATAACACCATTGTTCATTGACAAAATTGTACAAAATATGATACAATATTTCAACAAACTTTACAAAGAGAGGTACAGTTTATGAGGAAAAAAGTACTTGCTGGAGCAGTTCTGGCAATGAGCGCAGGGTTGGCTGCGTGTGGACAGAATAATGCTCAGTCTCAGGCGACCGAGGCTACAACTGCTCCACAGAAGTCGCCACCCCAAATTATGACGGGGAGCATATGCCTCACCTAACCGGTTTCCCAGGCCAGTCTTACCATGCAGATGAAAATCATGACGAAAAAGTTGACACAGAGCTTGAGCAGACTGAGGATACCTTCTTAGCTGAGATCGAAGCCTGGTCTACCAAGAGAGAACGTGGAGATACCTATAAATTGAATTCCGGAACCTGGGCCGATGAGATGGATCTTTTCGAAGGATTCTTTGCAGGGATGACTACCGATGAAGTCAGCGCCTGGTATAAGGCTGCCTGCTCCGATGTAAATGGCCGTCCTCTTCACGGAACTTCCGACAAGGAAGAAGACGTAAAGAAATATGAGGCCCTGACGGAAGAGCAGAAGCAGGAGCTGGATGGAATCTCTGGCGCTACCATGAGCCTTCGCGATCCCCATGGAGACATCCTGGGCGCCATTGAAAAGGCCTGGGCTGCTGCCAAAGATACGAATATTACCATAGGCCAGTAATCGCATGATTGAAAATCCCCTGGATAGGACGTCCAGGGGATTTTTTACATTGGTTTTAAATTTTTATTACGCTGGTCCGCATCCAGGCGCTACACTTGATTGAGGAGGTACGCGTGTTAAGTCTGGATGTTCTCCGCTCCACCCCATCTGTGGCAGGCTGCGCAGCAGATACATATCCTCTGTCGCAATCAAGAATTCTGGAAGCTCCAGGTTCTGGCGCATTCGTTCGATGGAGGATGCCTTGGGAATAATCCCGATATCCTGCTGGAGCAGGAATTTCAGTAAGAACTGCGCTGGAGGAACTTGATATTTTTGCGCCATATTGAGGACTATTGGTTCTTCCAGGACGCGTCTTCTTCCCAGCGGGCTCCACGCCTGTACCTGGATACCAAAGGATTTGCAGTACTGCACCGCCGCCTCCTGGAGATATCCTATATGCAATTCCAGCTGATCCACCATCGGGCGCACTTCTGCAGATTCCATCAGGGCTTCCAGATGATGGGGCAGGAAATTGCTGACGCCGATGGCGCGTACTTTTCCCTGACAATAGAGTTCCTCCAATGCCCTCCAGCTTTCCTGATTCAACGCTTTCCAATCCTCGGTACTGGGAGTTGGCTTTGGCCAGTGAAGAAGGAACAAATCCAGGTAGTCCGTCTGGAGGCGATCTAGAGAAACTTCAAAGCTTTTCTTTGTTTTCTCATAGCCCAAATCGGTTTTCCATACCTTGGAAGTCAGGAAAAGATCTTCCCTTGGGATTTGGCTTTCCTGGATCGCTTTTCCCACAAAGTCTTCATTCTGATAAATTGCCGCTGTGTCAAACATCCGGTATCCCGCCTCCAGCGCCATGGCCACGATTCGCTGGTCACTCCCATCTGTGCACCGATAAGTTCCGTATCCGATGCGCGGCATCTTTACCCCGTTTTGCAATACAAAATATTGATCCATTCTGTCCATCCTTTCTTAAAACCAATACACTTATCCTTGTATCGTTGACTTCCCTAAATTATTTGCGTACACTACAATCGGATCATGTTCCTGAATAGCCGGTTTTTCCCATAATAAATTACTTTGGTGATGATAAACCTTATGTTCATAAGTGTAAGTATAAAGGATTCTATAGGGGGACTTTCTCCCATACTGCATATACTTTTGCAAATATACTTTTTCTACGGTCCCATTTATCCTAACTCCACTTGCAAGTAATTCATTGTGCAACTTATCTTTTGACAAAGCCATAAGGTTTAAAATTGTTTGTACAATGAAAAAAACGATTCCAATGGAAGAAAAAACGATTCCTAATATGGTAGATTCCTGAATCATGGAAATGGTGGAAGGTTTTAATACATCGAAAAAACACAGCAATCCCATAACGATAAAGGTAATACTTAACCATAAAAAAATTATTTTTAACAATTCCTCTACATATCGTGGCTTTCCCATGGTTTTCTCCTTGTTAAATCACAATTTATTTCGCCTATATTATTCTATTATAAAATTTTGCCCGCTCATATGCAAGTAATAAATTTCCTTTGTACAATCTTTGTGCACAAGGCTTTCAAAGTATGCAAAAACACTGCTCTCATGCTATCTGGATATTGAACTTCTTGATGACATCATCCGTAAACTGGCAGACGGCAAACAGCTTCCAGCGCAAAATAAAGAGCACTGTACCATGAAAATATATATTAAATACTAAGGCAACCTGAACCCAGGCTGCCTTAAAAAAGTTTGCTAGGTTCGCGCGAAAAGGCATAAAATACATACAATTCTTAAGATCTCTCCCTGCCATGTAAGTAGTTGTTGCTGTTTTATAGGAAACTGTGGTAGAATAGCTCCGTATGTGGTAGAATGTATGTGAAAATAAAAATGTTGAAGTTTTCCGCGTCATAAACGAAAACAAAAATTTGTGCAATAAAGACAAAAATATAAGGAAAAATTATGAGAAAACTAGCCTTACCTGATGAAATTTTACTAAGTATCCAACAGCCCGCCCGCTACATTGGTGGCGAGGTGAACATGTGTATCAAGGACCCGAAATCCGTGCCCATCCGTTTCGCCATGTGTTTTCCCGACGTGTACGACATCGGCATGTCCCACCTGGGGATCCAGATTCTCTACGACATGTTTAACCGCCGGGAGGATATTTACTGCGAGCGGGTATATTCCCCCTGGACGGATCTGGACAAGATTATGCGGGAGCGGCACATCCCCCTTTTCGCCCTAGAGTCCCAGGATCCTATCCGGGATTTTGATTTTTTAGGCATTACGCTCCAATATGAGATGAGTTATACCAATGTTTTGCAGATTTTAGATCTTTCCCAGATCCCCCTCCATGCGGCGGATCGCGGGGAGGACATGCCCATTGTCATTGGTGGAGGCCCCTGCGCCTATAATCCGGAGCCCCTGGCAGAATTTTTCGACCTGTTCTACATTGGGGAAGGGGAGACGGTTTACGATGAATTGATGGATCGCTATAAGGAAAATAAAAAGGCCAATGGCACCCGAATCCAATTTTTGGAACAGGCAGCCCAGATTCCCGGGATTTACGTGCCGGCCTTTTATGATGTGTCCTACCATGAGGATGGAACCATCCAAAGCTTTACTCCAAACCGCCCCTGTGCCAAGGAACGGATTACAAAGGAGCTGGTGATGGATCTGGATCAGGTGAATTACATCGATAAACCCCTGGTGCCTTTTATCAAAGTAACCCAGGATCGGGTGGTTCTGGAGATTATGCGGGGCTGTATCCGGGGCTGCCGGTTCTGTCAGGCAGGGAATATTTACCGTCCTATGCGGGAGCGGGGACTGGATTACTTAAAGGATCACGCGGCCAAACTGTTAAAATCTACTGGTCATGAGGAGATCTCCTTAAGCTCCCTGAGCTCCAGCGATTATACTAAGCTGGAGGAGCTGATTACCTTTTTGATTGAGGAGTTTAAGGGAAAAGGAGTGAACATCTCCCTTCCCTCCCTGCGGATCGATGCGTTTTCCCTGGATGTGATGAACAAGGTACAAGATGTGAAAAAGAGCAGCCTGACTTTCGCACCGGAGGCTGGCTCCCAGCGGCTTAGGGATGTGATCAATAAGGGATTAACTGAGGAGGACATCCTCACCGGCGCTGCCAGCGCCTTCCACGGCGGTTGGAACCGGGTGAAGCTGTACTTTATGTTGGGCCTGCCCACCGAGACCAGAGAGGATATAGAGGGGATTGCCCTGCTGTCAGAAAAGGTAGCGGAAACCTATTATGATGAGATTCCCAAGGAGCAGCGCCGCGGCAAGGTACAGGTGGTGGCAAGTTCCTCCTTCTTTGTGCCTAAGCCCTTTACCCCCTTCCAGTGGGCCAGGATGAATACCAAGGAGGAATTTATCGAAAAGGCAAATATTGTCCGTCAGAAATTCCGGGAGATGTTAAACAATAAAAGCTTAAAATATAACTGGCATGAGGCGGAGCTGACGGTTCTGGAAGGCGTGATGGCCAGAGGAGACCGGCGGGTTGGCGCGGTGATCGAGGCGGCTTATGAAAACGGCGCTATCTTTGATTCCTGGTCTGAATATTTTCAGGAATCTATCTGGATGGAGGCGTTTCAGCGCTGTGGACTTTCCCTGGACTTTTACACTACCAGGGAGCGGAGCCTGGAGGAAATCTTCCCCTGGGATTTCATCGATGCCGGGGTTTCAAAAGAATTTTTAAAGAGAGAATGGCAGAAAGCCATGAAAGAAGAGGTTACCCCCAACTGCCGGTCCAGGTGTGCCGGGTGCGGGGCCTTGAAGTTTGAAGGAGGTGTCTGTTTTGAAGGTAAGAATTAAGTTTTCCAAGCAGGGCATCGCCAAATTCATCGGGCACCTGGACGTGATGCGGTATTTCCAGAAGGTGATGCGCCGGGCAGACATTGCCATCTGCTACAGCGGCGGCTTTAGCCCTCACCAGATCATGTCCTTTGCCGCCCCTCTTGGGGTTGGGATCACCAGCTTGGGCGAGTATGTGGATATCGAGGTGGAGGACAGCGAGCCTATCGCCACAATGAAAGAGCGGATGAATCAGACCATGGCGGAGGGCTTCCAGGTAGAAAGCATTACCCGCCTTCCGGATCAGGCAGTCAATGCCATGTCCCTGGTGGCGGCGGCCAGATATCATCTCACTTTCCGCCCGGGATATGAGCCAGAGGATCCAAAAGGGTGGATGAAGGAGCTGGAGGAATTTTACGGTCAGAAGGAGATCCGGATTACCAAGAAGACGAAGAAAGGGCAAAAGGAGCTGGATCTGGCGTCACTGGTCTATGAACTCTCTGCCCAGGGCGAGGGGGTCACCATGGTGATCTCCACCGGAAGCGAGGAGAATATTAAACCGGATCTGGTTCTGGACGCCTTTTATCAGTCAAAGGGTATGGAGCGTGATCCCTTTGCCTTTCTCATCCAGCGGGAGGAGGTCTATGGACGGATTCCCGGCGGGGAAGGCCCATTCCCATTCCTTTCTCTGGAGAAGCTGGGGGACTGCCATGAGTAAGCTGGTAATCACCTACTGGAATCAGCGGATCTGCACAGTCCTCACTGATGGGCGTAAGCCAGTGCAGCTTAGCCTGGAGGCTGATGGAGGGGAAACTTCATTAAATAGTATCTACATCGGAAAGGTGCAGAATGTTGTAAAGAATATTAATGCCGCCTTTGTGGACATTGGAAATGGTGTGATCGGCTACTATAGCCTAAACGATAATCAACGCCATCTCTTTGTGAATCCTGCGCGCAGTGGAGCGCTGCGAAACGGGGATGAGATCATTGTCCAGGTGGCCAGGGAGGCAGTAAAGACCAAGGCTCTGGGGCTTACCGGGAAGCTGACGCTCACCGGAAGGCTGGCTGTCTTAAAACTGGGTGGTAAGGGGATCGGCTTTTCTGGCAAGATCACTGACCGCAAATGGAAGGAAGGGATGAGGCCAATTCTGGCGGAGGAAGTGGATGATGGGGAGGGGCTGATCGTTCGCACTAACGGCCAGGACGCTTCCCCACAGGAGCTGACAGAGGAGATCCGCGCCCTGAAGCGCCGCCTTCAAAAGCTCCTTGAGCAGGCCCCCTATCGAAGCTGCTACAGCTGCCTCTTCCAGGCGCCGTCGGCCTTCCTGGCCAATATCCGGGACAGCTACTCCTGGCAGCTGGAGGAGATTATCACCGATATTCCTAATCTTTACCAGCAGATCCACGGTTTTCTGTCCCAGGAACAGACGCAAGATCTGGGGAAGCTTCGCCTGTATGAGGATGAATTGATGCCCTTAGGTAAGCTTTATGCTCTGGATCAGGTGATCGAACAGGCTACCTCCCGGCGGGTCTGGTTAAAGTCCGGCGGATATCTGGTCATCGAGCCCACAGAGGCGCTGGTGGTGATTGACGTGAACACGGGGAAATATTCCGGCCGCAAAACCATGGAGGAGACCATCCTGAAGATTAACCTGGAAGCGGCAGAAGAGATCGGGCGGCAGTTGCGTCTCCGAAATCTGTCTGGAATAATTCTTGTGGATTTTATTGATATGGCCACAGAGGAACACAAGGAATGCCTTTTAGGGCATTTAAAGCAGGTGGTGGGAAAGGATCCGGTAAAGACCACAGTGGTGGATATCACCCCTCTGAATCTGGTGGAGCTGACCAGGAAAAAGATACACCGCCCCCTTCATGAGCAGTTATTATAATGGTTAAAAATCGAGCAACACAAAGGAGAATTAGCTATGAATATCATTATTGTGGGTTGTGGAAAAGTTGGATCCACCCTTGCGGAAAAATTGAATCGGGAGAATCATGACATCACCCTCATTGACCGCAATCCAAATGTGCTTCGCTCCCTTACGGACAGCAATGACGTTATGGCCGTGGTGGGCAATGGGGCGGTCTATCAGGTGCAGATGGAGGCTGGCATCCAGGAGGCGGATCTCCTGATCGCCACCACAAACTCAGATGAGCTGAATATGCTCTGCTGCCTCATCGCCAAGAAGGCCGGCAACTGCCACACCATCGCCAGGATCCGCAACCCAGAATATTCCACAGAAATCCGCTATATCCGGGAAGAATTAAATCTTTCCCTGGCGATTAACCCTGAGCTTGCCGCCGCTACGGAGATTTCCCGTCTCCTTCGGTTCCCCTCTGCCATTAAGATCGACACCTTTGCCAAAGGCCGGATCGAATTGTTGAAATTCATTATTCCTGACCATTCCACCTTAGACGGCATGAAGGTTCTGGAAGTGAGCACCCGGTTAAAGTGCAATGTGCTGATCTGTGTGGCTGAGCGTGGGGATGATGTGGTGATCCCCGGCGGTAATTTTGTCCTCCAGGCCGGGGACAAAATTTCCTTCATCGCTTCCCAGAAGGACTCCACTGACTTTTTCCACAAGGTAGGGGTTGTGAATAACCATGTGAAATCCATCATGATCGTAGGCGGCGGCCGAATGACCTATTACCTGGGTAAAATCCTAAAGAATGTGAAAATCAAGCTTAAGATTGTGGAGCAGAATCTGGACCGCTGTAATGAACTCAGCGAACTCCTCCCACATGTTATGATTATCCATGGAGACGGATCGGACCAGCAGCTTTTGGAGGAGGAAGGCTTAGATCAGATGGAAGCCTTTGCCTCCCTCACTGGCTTTGACGAGGAGAATATCATGTTGGCCCTATACGCGGCGAAGAAGACCAAGGCAAAGCTGATCACCAAGGTAAACCGGACCTCATTTAAGGATGTGGTGAATTCTCTGAATCTGGGAAGTGTAATCAATCCCAAGCTGCTTACTGCTGATCTGATTCTCCAGTATGTCCGGGCCATCCAGAACTCCCTGGGAAGCAATGTGGAAACCTTATACCGGATTGCGGACGATCAGGCGGAGGCGCTGGAATTCCGGGTGGGAAACGACGCGCCGATGCTGGGAATCCCCTTGGAAAAGCTGGAATTAAAAGAAAATCTTCTTGTGGCCTGCATTAACCGTAAGGGACGGATCATCACCCCCCGAGGAAAAGATACCTTGGAAGCGGGAGACACGGTGATTATTGTAACCATCAATAAAGGCCTCCAGGATTTGAAGGATATTTTAAAGTAAAGGCGGCATGGATGGGAAATGAATATAGCGATTATCAGATATTTTCTTGGATGGATTTTAAATGTGGAGGCTGTGCTCATGGTACTTCCCCTGATCACGGCGCTGATTTACCAGGAGCAGAGCGGAATCTACTTTTTGATCACCCTGGCAATCTGCGGGGGCTTAGGCTTCCTGTCCACCTTCCGCAAGCCGAAAAAAACCGTATTTTATGCCAAGGAAGGGTTTGTCTGCGTGGCATTAAGCTGGATCGTCCTCAGTATCTTCGGAGCCCTTCCCTTTTACTTAAGCCGGGAAATCCCCCGCTTTGAAGATGCTTTATTCGAGGTGATCTCTGGCTTTACCACTACCGGTTCCAGTATTTTGACGAACGTGGAAGCCCTGAGCCGCTGTATGCTGTTTTGGAGGAGCTTCACCCATTGGGTGGGAGGCATGGGGGTCATTGTATTTATGTTGGCAGTTCTTCCCCTGGCTGGTGGCGGCTACAATATGCACATCATGCGGGCGGAGAGCCCCGGCCCCTCGGTGGGGAAGCTGGTGCCCAAGGTGCGCCAGACCGCAAAGATCTTGTATCTCCTCTATTTTGGCATTACCCTGGTACAGATCCTTTGCCTGCTCCTCAGCGGCATGCCCCTTTTTCATACCTTGTGTTTAAGCTTTGGCACAGCGGGAACCGGCGGCTTTGGCATCTTAAATGACAGCATTGCCTCCACACCTACCTTCAACAGTCCATTATCACCTTGTTTATGATTTTATTCGGGGTGAACTTTAATGTATATTATTTGCTGTTAATCCGCAAGCCAAAGGACGCTTTTGGTTGTGAAGAAGCCAGGGTTTACCTGGGGATTATCGTGGCTTCCACGCTGTTAATCGGCTGGGACATCCGCCCTCTTTTTCCCCACCCGCCGCCGGGCCTTTCCCCTCCGGCCTTTTCGGGGGGGGGCCCTTTTACCACCCCCCGGGTTTGCCCCCCTGGTTTTGACCC
>CATJIO010000085.1 GCA_949740725.1 uncultured Lachnospiraceae bacterium
ACCCTCACAATGTAGGTAGTCCGGCCAATCTTCTTCACCAGTGCGGGAGCGTCCTTAGCCGGTGTCGTGGTGGTAATGTCCTCTGTGATTTTCTCGCTGTTCATAAATTCTCCTTACGGGAGAGCCTCTCGTATAGCGGGGTAATCTTGGTTTTCGTCATAGCGTCTGCCTCCTTACATGAAATATGCTTTAAATGTGTCCTTCACTAACCATGAGAAAATCCCGCGATTAAGAAGTCATTTAGAGCATATATCTCCCGTTTCATGAAAAAACTTTTTGAGCGCCACAAAGAAAAGGCGAGGCAAAGAATTTTGTGTAATGGTAAAAAAATTTTATCACTTTTGCGGCTATAATTATATTGTAGAGTCTAACCCCATTGCCATGCCATAATTCATCATCGCTTCAGCAATGATCAAATCCAATGTTGTATCTATATCTACCGATTTTTCTCTCATCATAACGTAGCCCACACATTTGTCTGCGTAAAAATCGTATTTCAAATCCATAATTTTTTTTGCATCTATTAAATTTACTGCACCATTCTCTCTATTGAAATCAAGATATAGAATGATAACAGACAGGGCAGCAGGGATAGTCAACGCCTATCCCGCCGCCCTGTTATAAGTTTACTGGTGAAATACGTCTGCGCTTGGATAACCATACCCAAATAGCTTAATAAAATCATGCCATCCTAAAATACAAATTCCTAACAAAAACAATCCGGCAAAGGCCAGAAATGGCAGCCATACGAAAGACTTCTTTTTTTGAAAGCATTTTTTGCACAATGAGAATGTTACAGGCAGAATTGCAAGTAGCCATAGCAACAGTCCCACCACTCCAAAAAGCACAGCAATATCCGCTTCAGAACCCATGTCATACATATATCCCTTGCCATGTCCAGTAATGTTCATGTATATGCAGCCAACCCAAAGCGGTGAAGAAATGCTTACTAACAAGAACCATATTATTAAAATAGCGGTTTTCACTTTTTCCATGTTATTCCCTCCGACATTCCGAATTGTCGATTAGTTTGCTAACCCCAGTTTAGCACGTCTTCCCGTCCAAAACAATCAACGTCTTATGTCCATTCTGACTGTCTGGATTACTTACATTTTGGGCAGCTGATATTACTATCCCACGGTAATCTTCTCCACCGGCAACCGCACCGGCGGCTTTTTCTTAGACTGGGTAAAGGCCAGCGCGGAGGAAAGGCTCCCCACCCTTCCACAATACATTAATATCACCAAAGCTATTTTCGACATAGGCAGCAGCGCCCTGGTGATCCCGGTAGACATCCCAGCAGTGCCAATGGCCGAAAAAGTTTCAAATAACACATCAGACATCAGAAGTCCTGGCTGGAGCACCACGATCCATACTGAGGCAGTGATAGCCAGCACCAGGTTAAAAGACAGGATCAAACCAGCCTGGCGCACCACGCCGTCATCCAGTCTCCGATTAAACACATTCATCCCGTCGGTCTGATCCACACTAGCCCGGATGGACAGGAGGAGAACAGCCAGGGTGGTGGTCTTAATCCCTCCGGCGGTGGAGCCTGGGCTTCCCCCGATAAACATCAACACAATCGTTACCAGCTTACTCCCATCGGTGAGAGCCGCGGTATCCGTGGTATTAAACCCGGCCGTCCTGGCAGTGATGGACTGGAAGAGAGAGCTGTATACCTTTCCTCCCAGGCTCATGTCTGCCATCAGATGGTTCATCTCCAGAAGGAAGAAAAGCATCCCTCCCCCAAAGATCAGCGCTGCTGTGGTCACCAGCACAATCTTGGTATGAAGCAGGTATTTCCGGAAATGCAGCCCTTTTTTCATCAGATCATCCCACACGATAAAGCCGATTCCCCCGATGACGATCAAACTCATAATGGTAAGATTTACCAGCCAGTCGTCATAATAATAGGTGAGGGAGCTGTAGGGCTCCCTAATTCCCATCAGGTCAAAACCTCCATTACAAAAGGCAGAAATAGAATGAAAAATCCCGTAATACACCCCCCGAAAGAATCCAAACTCTGGCACGAACCGGATGGAAAGAAGAAGCGCCCCTACCCCCTCAAACAGCAGCGTCCCCTGGACGATCTTTTTCGCCAGGCGGACCACCCCGCCAATCTGAAGGGTGTTGACGCTCTCCTGCATCCTTCTTCGCTCCTTCAGGCCAATCTTCCGGCGCAGGACAATAGAAAGGAAGACGCCGATGGTGATAAAACCCAGGCCCCCGATCTGTATCATGGCCAGGATTACCAGCTGACCCAGCAGCGTCCACTGGCTCCAGGTGTCCGCTGCCACCAGCCCGGTCACACAGGTAGCGCTGGTCGCCGTCAACAGGCAGTTGACAAATCCCAGGCTTTCGCCACTACGGTTAGCAGCAGGCAGCATTAAAAGCCCGGTTCCCGCCAGAATGATTCCCAGAAATCCATAGGCAATAAATTGTGTCTGGGACAAATGGCGTTTCTTCTTATTCCATTTCTCCATCTTCCATCCCTTCATCCTCGTATCCTCCCCACTGCCTGCCAGGCAGCAAATAGTAAAAAGCAAAGTAAATTCACCACAACCACGCTGGCCCCTGCCGGCGTGGAGCAGGTGTAGGACATCACCATCCCCGCGGTAAAGCAGACCACGGAGACCAGGCCGGAGGAGAGAATCACTCCCCGAAAGCTTTTAAATACCCGCATAGAGGTTAGGGCAGGGAAAATGATCAGGCTGGAGATCAGCATGGCCCCCATCATCCGCATCCCCAACACAATGGTTACCGCCGTTAAGATGGCAATCATGGCATGATAGAAATTAACCAGCACTCCTGTGGCCCTGGCAAAGTTTTCATCAAAGGTTACCGCAAACAACTTGTGGTAACAAAATACAAACAGCCCCAGCACGATAATGGACAAGATCACACTTAGCCGGACATCAGAAGGGCTCATCGCCAGGATGCTGCCGAACATATAGCTGCTCACATCTGTGGTCATCCCAGTAGTCAGGGAGGTGATGATGATGCCGACAGCCAGGGCGCTGGCGGAAATCATGGCAATGGCCGCGTCACTTTTGAGTTTGCCGTTCTCCGTAATCCGCAGGAGAAAAAAGGCCGCCAACACCACCACCGGGATGGACACGGCCAACGGTGACCAGCCCAGGGCAACAGCAATGGACAGCGCCCCAAAAGACACATGGGACAGTCCGTCCCCGATCATGGAATACCGCTTCAGCACCAGGCTGACGCCTAAAAGCGAGGCACAGAGGGAGACTAAAATCCCCCCGGCAAAAGCCCGCACCAGAAAGGGATAGGACAACATCTCCGCCATAATTTTCATCCCTCATCACCTCCTAAAAATCGTTTCCCGATCTCACTAGCCTTGTATTCCCCGGCGGAGCCGTAAAATAAGACTCTCTGCTGGAGATGGAGGATTTTGCTTACCTGGTGCACCACATTAGAAATATCATGGGACACCATCAGGATGGTCACCCCCTCCTCCCGGTTCAGCTTCCGCAAGATCCCATACACCTCCTGGATAGCTGAAGGGTCCAGCCCGGTGATGGGCTCATCCAAAAGCAGCAGCTGACTAGTAGCGCACAGCGCCCTGGCGATCAGCACCCGCTGCTGCTGCCCTCCGGACAGCTCCCTATAGCAGAGCTTCCTTAAAGGGGTAATCCCCAGTTTTTCCATACATTCCATGGTCAGCTCTTTCTCTGCTTTCGTATAGAAGGGTCGCATCCCCCGGCGGCTTAAGCAGCCGGACTGGACCACCTCATACACCGTGGCCGGAAAATCCTTCTGAGCCGCGGTCTGCTGGGGCAGATATCCGATGCCGGTCCGCTTCAACTCCTCGCTTACCGTCATCGTTCCCGCTGTGGGCTTTAAAAGCCCTAAGATCCCTTTGATCAAGGTACTTTTTCCGGATCCATTCTCCCCTACAATGCACAGGTAATCCCCAGGATGGATCTCCATGGTCACATCGATCACTGCATCGTGGTTTTCATATCCAAAGTCTACATGCTCACAGGTAATTAATCCATTCATTCTGTTTCCTCATAACAATATTGTACTGCCTGCAGGAAAATACCAGTCACTGCAGTCCTGCCCGTAGATTCCGCACATTCTGCTCCATCAGCTGCAGATAGGTGATCCCTTCATCAAACTCCTTCCGGGTCACATTGTGACAGGAGTGGAGAAGCAGAGGCCTGGCCCCGGTCTCCTCCCCGATAATTTCCGCCACCCGGCGGCTGGAAAGCTCCAGGTAGTATACCGCCGAAAGCCCTCGATCCTCTACCTGCTTAATCAGGTAGGCAATGGTCCTGGCGCTGGGCTCTGTATCCCCGGAACACCCGGCAAAGGCCGCCCGGTACTGAATCCCGTAGGTTTCCGCCAGATAACGGAAGGGAAACCGATCCCCCACGATAATCATGTTCTCTCTGGCTTCCTCCATCAGCAGCCGGTACTCCTCGTCAAGCGCCTTAAGTTCCTCCAAGTATCGTCTGGCATTCCCTTCATAGAATTCCCGGTTCTCTGGATCCTCCTCTGCAAATACCCGGCAGATCTCCCTCACCATCTCCATGGCATTGGTCGGGGAAGTCCAGATATGCTCATCATATTCAATCTGGTGAAGCTGTCCAGGCTCATGATCCTTTTCCCACTTTAGCTCATCATTCGAATCATGGTCATGATCGTGATCATGACCCCGGCCTGCCTCCATTCCCTCCACCTTCTCCTCTTCCAGCACATCCACCACATCCATCATAGAGACTGTGCGGATATGGGAAGTATCCAGGGATTCCAAAACTGCGTCCACCCACTGCTCCATCGCTCCCCCATTATACAAAAGAATATCCGACTCCTGTATCTCCATCATGTCTGCCGGTGTTGGCTCGAAGGAGTGGCTGTCCATACCTGCAGGGATTACCAGTTTCAGCCGCACCCGGTCCCCGGCAATCTGCCGCGCAAAATCATAATAGGGAAAGATGGTAGTGGTCACGCAAAGCCGTTTTGACTCATCCTGAACATTCTCATCCTTAGATGATCCGCTGTTTCCGTTTCCAACGATGTGGTTTCCCGCCGGCCAACGGCCATTTTCCTCTCCCGTCACTCCGCTCCTTGCACAGCCAGCCAGAGGCGCCGCCAGTAGGGCTGCTCCCAATGTCAGCCACCCCATCCACTTTCTCCTACTGCTTCCTCTTGGCGCTGCCCCGTCTATCCTGAGGCCCAAACGCTTCCTCTTCCCCTTAACTTCTGTCCATAGGCGCATCACACCCATCTCCTGTTTCCATCCTCTAAACGGCAATCCTTTCACTTCCTCACACCTATGCGCGGCCCGGCTCCCACAGGCCCACACCATATCCTATGCTAAATTTTCACCGATGTCCACTTCCCCGACTTAAACCGCCAGGTGGTTAAGATAAACCGGCTCAGCTGATCCGCCATCACCCCCATCCAAACCCCCAGAAGACCGAAGCCCAGGACATATCCCATCACATAGGATCCCAGAGTCCGGACCAAGGTCACGCTGAAGGTGGAAGCAATCATGGTAAAGATTACATCTCCTGCCCCTCTCAGGCATCCCATATAGATCACCTGGGCGATCTGGAGCACCACCACCAGCACCATGATCCGCATTATCCCTACACCGATCTGGACGATCTCCGGTTCCTCAAAGAAGAGGCGATACAGCGACCTTCCGCCCAGAAGATAAATCACCGACAATCCCAGAGAAATCCCATTTCCGATTTTCTGGCAAATATTCCCGTACTGCACTGCCTCCTTCGGCGAGCCTTCCCCCAGGCATCTTCCGATCAAGGCTACCGCAGCCGCCTGCATCCCGTCCCCGAAGGAAAAGGACACGCTCATAATATTCATTCCCACCTGATGGGCCGCCATAGCCGCCGTCCCCAGCTTGGCCGCCATAATGGCCGTAGACATAAAGCCAATCCGCATCAGTACCTGCTCCGTAAATACACTGGAGCTGATTCGGATCATGCTCTGCACCGGCTCCAGGGAGGGGCGGATCCGCTCATGAAGCATATAGGGAAGGCTGATGAATCCAGATTTAAACAAGGATCGAATACTCATGACACAAGCGATCACTGTTCCAAAGACAGTGGCTATGGCCGCTCCCTTGATTCCTAATGCCGGAAAGCCCCAGCGTCCATTGATGAGCAGGTAGTTACCGATCATATTGACCACATTGGAAGTCACATTGGTCTTCATAGCGATCTTGGTGTTTCCCGCGCCCCGCTGTGCCGCATTGATCACCAGGGAAATAATATTAAAGAGCATCCCGCCCATGATAATCCGGAAATAAAGCACTGCGCTGTCATGGGTATCCACCCTGGAGCCACACAGGGAAATGATGGGCTCTGCTAATAGCACACAAAGAATGGTGACCACCATGCCCGCAATCGCAGTAAAGAACAGGGCCACCATCAGCGCCTGATTAGCCCCCCGTTTATTCTGCTCCCCCCGTCGCCTGGCTACGATGGCAGAAACAGACACATTCAGCGCTATAAATAAGGCCATACCCAGGAACTTGGGCTGGGTCGTCAGCCCTACCGCTGCCACTGCCGATGCCCCTAACGCACTGACCATCAGAGAATCAATCAGTCCGGCCAATGCCACAAAAAAGGATTCCAACACCGAAGGCCAGGCCATCCGAATTGCTGTGATTATTCTTTCCTTATTATTCGTCAAATATGTGCTGCTCCCGCTCATCCTTTGTCCCTGGCTTTCTCTTGTTTTCTCACTACCGCATGTTTTAGATTATAGCACAGAACATTTTACGTGGCAAGAATAGGAAAACATGGCGCAGGAACCTCCTGCCCCGGGGATGAGCCCAGTATAACTAGAGGCCAGGGATCGAAAAACTGATCCCCGGCCTCACTTTTTGCCCTGAAAGGTTAACCGTTTTGTCATTAGGAAACTCTTACTCTGTCTCAAATACAATCCCGCTAAATGGCGGCGCTGATACCGTCAACTCCACCCCGTAGGCATGGCTTCTGGCCTCCCAGACCTCTTGTCCCGGCCTTGTTCTTCCGCCATACTGCTCCCAGTCGCTGTTTAAGATCAACCGGGCAGTGAGCCGTCCAGGAAGAATTACCGAATAATCTTCCTGAAGCACATTGGAAAAGTTAAATACCGTAACTAAGGACTTGCTGCCATAATGCTGCCGCACCGTGGTATAGATACACCGCTCCTCTTGATGGCAGTCCAGCCATTTGAAATTCTCCCCGTCATAGTCCCGGTGGAGGCAGACATATTCCATATAAATCCGGTTCAGCTCCTTGATATACTGGTAAAAGCTGTCGTGGATAGGGTAGTTTAAAAGGAACCAGTCCTGCTCCCTGCCCTCATCCCACTCCCGCAACTGTCCGATTTCGCTCCCCATAAAATTCAGTTTCTTGCCCGGGTGCATCAGCATAAACAGGTACAGGCTCCTCCCCTGGGGAAACTTCATCTCATAATCTCCGTACATCTTCTGGAGAATAGTGGCCTTGCCATGGACCACCTCATCGTGGGAAAACTCCAGCAAATACTTTTCATTATAGTAATACATCATGGAAAAGGTAAGCTTATGGTAGTCCCTGGTCCGGTACTCCGGAGCGGTCTGGAAATATTCCAGAGTGTCATGCATCCACCCTAAATCCCATTTGTAGTCAAATCCCAGGCCATTCTCCCAGATGGATCGGGTTACCCCAGGATAGCTGGTGGAATCCTCGGCAATAAGCATTGCCGTAGGATGGCGCTCCTTTAACCCCTGGTTCAAATGCTTCAAAAATTCCAGAGTAGTATTATTCACACCTCTCTGCTCGCTTCCTTGCCAGAAGATCAGGCGACTCACTGCATCAAAGCGCAGCCCGTCCACATGGTATTTATCCAGCCAGTAATTCGCCGCGGACTGAAGAAAGCACCAGACTTCCTTTCTGGAATGGATAAAATTGGCGCTGCCCCACTCGCTGGAGCCTACCGCATCATTAGGATACTCATACAGACAGGTTCCGTCAAAATCCTTCAGCCCGTATCCGTCCGTAGCGAAATGCACCGGGACAAAGTCCATAATCACACCGATTCCCCCCTGATGCAACTTATCCACCAGGTATTGAAATCCTGCCGCTGTGCCATACCTGGAGGTAGGGGCGAAAAATCCAGTCTGCTGATACCCCCAGGAGCCGTCAAAAGGATGCTCCGCCAAAGGCATAAATTCCACATGCGTATAATGATTCTCCTGGAGATAGGGCAGCAGAAGCTCTGCCAGCTCCTCATAAGTATACCACTGGGCAGCACCGGGATCCTTTGGGATAGATTCCGTCACCTTTTTCTGGACTCCTTTCACCCTCTGCCTGTCCTCCTCCTGGGCCGGCCCTTTCAAGACTGGTTTTCTCCAGGATCCTGCATGGATCTCATAAATATTGATTGGTTGATCCAGGCCCACACTCCGCCTCTCCATCCACGCCTGATCATGGAACGGATACTCATTCAAATCCCGGATAATGGAGCAGCAGGCAGGGCGGACCTCCATGCCAAATCCATAAGGATCCGCGTGATCCTGCACTTTTCCATTCTGATCCCAGATCCGGTATTTATACATTTGCCCTGTCCTGGCCTCTGGGCAGAAGCACTGGTAGACACCGTAAAACTCACAGCAGCCAAGCTCCGTCTCCCCCCAGCCGTTGCACTCGCCAAAAAGGGCCACCCGGCTGGCATTGGGAGCAAATACCCGGAACCATACACCGATTTCTTCCCCCTGTTCATCCCTGCAGACATGAGCGCCCAGATATTCATATGCGTCAAAAACATTCCCCTGAAAAAAGTCATTGGCTGTCATATTCCTTCCTCCTGGGCCAACTCATTCTCTTCATAGTAAGCCGTTCCTTTCAAAACCCCCATCCGCACACGGCAGGGACCGTCACAATAAATCCCTTCATATTGGTAATCGGAAGGCTCCGAGGATAAAATCAGCTCTGCCAGCTGATCCGCTGCCTTTTGATCCAGATCCCCCTGTTCCCCTCCGATAGCCGGGCCGCTGGGACCGGAATAGGCCCGTAAATACCGGCAAATCCCCTTATCATCCTTCGCCTCAATGCAGTATTCGTACTGCTGCTCCAGATCCTCAGTCTCATAAATTGGCTCCCCGAAAAGGGTCTTAAGCTGCCCATAGACCTTTGCATCCCATATCCCTCCGCAATCGGCAATATTCCGAAGCTTCGAACCGCCCGCTGGAATCTGACGTTCCTCCTCCGGAGTTAATGAGCGAAAATAAAATTTCCTCTCCTCCATAATTCTCTCCCCTTTATGAACAATCCTGCATAAAATTACATCATTATGATTATTCTAGCATATTCCCAGACAATGATCAATTTGAACGTATCGCCCTATTATTACAAACATTTGTTCTGCTGCTGTTTACACCTTTGCCAGGCTATATCCAGCAGCTTAATTCTCTCTCCGCATCTCCCGTACCTTTAAAAGAATCCTTCCAGAGGCGCTTCTGCTGTAGACCTCCTTCACCAGCAGATTTTCCATCAGGCGGTATCCCTGGGGAGTCAGGACAGACTCTGGGTGGAACAGCACCCCATAGATCGGATATTCCCGGTGTTCCACTGCCATTATCTCTCTTTCCTCTGTCGCCGCAATCACCCGCAGGCAGGAGGGGAGCGAGCCAGGGCTAACCGACTGGGCATGGTAGCAGCCCGCCTCCATGGTCTCCCGCATGCCCTCAAACAGCTTGGACTGATTATTTATCCGGATAGTAACAGACGAACCGCACCGCACCTTTCCGTTTTCATTTACCTCTCCGCCAAAAGCCCTGCAGATCACCCGGTATCCCAGATCTACGCCGAAAATGGGAATCCGCTGCCCCAACTCCTTCACCGCTGACAGGCAGACTCCTGCCTCTTCCGGGCTTCCTGGTCCCGGAGACAAGATAATCAGCTGAGGATCCAGCTGCCGGATCTCCTCCACGGTCAACGCATCATTTTTTGCGATCTGAATAGAGGGATTTACCTTTCCCGCCAGCTGATACAGGTTATACGTAAAATCTCCGTAATTATCAATTAAGAGAATCATAATCCTTCTCCCTTCTCAGCGGTTTCCAATGTCTGCAGAAGGCATTCCATCTGGCTGAAGTCTTCCAGGTACCCTTCTACCGGAACAGCATCCGCAGTAGCCGGCGCCGCGCCATAGAGCGTCACCTTCCCCTGCTCTCCGGATATATAACTTTCCAATGCGCACAGATCCAGATTTCCGGAAGTATCAAGCAGCGTAGCTGCCGGGAGAAAGGCATCCAGCACATCCAGACTGTCCATTCCCCTTTGCAGCTTGCCTGTGTAGACTGAACGCAGCTGCATACTGTCAGACTCCCGTTCTATGCTTCTGTATCGCTCTGTCCGCATAGAGCCAAACCGGCAAACCTTTCCCAAATGATTCTTTCCAAGATCTACCTGTAAGTTATGTCCTGCCCGCTCCCGTTCGTCGGCCAGCAGCTCTCTCTCCAGCCTGCCGTCCTCCTTCTTTGTGGCTCCTCTCGGCCTCTTTCCGCTAGAAAAAGCAGCAGCTAAGTCCCCCTGGCGCAAACGGACAAAAGTCCCCTCCGAGACGCCGGCCACCTCTACCCGGGAACCAGAAATATAAAACATATCGGGCGCAGGCTGCTCTGTCCTCAAAACCCGGTAAACATCCAGAAGGCTTCCTTCCATATCCCCCTGGAGAACACTCTTTCCTTTCCCGCCAAAAGTCCCTGATGGCTCCAATGGGGAAAGCTCTCCGTTCTGCAAAAAGCCCTCTCTGAAAAACTCTCCGCCCTTCTGGATCAGCTGCTCCATCCGCCGAAGCTCCTGATCCGCCTGAGGATATTCCCGTTCCAGCTTCTTCCCATCCACACTAACCATCAGGATCAGCTTCCGGGAAAGCTGATCAAAGGCAACCACCTTGTCAAAGAGCATCAGGTCATACCTCTCCCAGTTTCTGGAAACCCATCCAACAAGTCCGCTGGTAAAAGGTGGAAGCCCTTCTACTCTGGGACTGCCGAAATCCTTCAATATCTGACGGAGCACTTCCTTGGGATGCCCTTCCTCCAACCCGGTCTTTTCCTCTGTGATGAAGCAAAACCCTTCCTCCGAAATTTCCTGACTGATGGGATGCTCCTTGGCCGCCGCCATTTCCAGAAAAAATTCCTGGTTCACCCCTTCCTCCAGGGCAACTTCTTTTGAGAGAGCCTGGTTGATCCTCTCCTCCAAAGCTGCTGCTTCCGAAAGCGCCTGACTGACCTGTTCCTTCCGTCCGCTTTTTTTGACCTTTTTCCTTTTCACTTCCCATTTGGTAATCTCTACCTGGCCGTCTAAACAAGTTATCTCCATCACCGGGTCGTATCCCACATAGGTATACCGCCCCCACTGCCCCGGCTCCTCCCCGCTCTCAAAAAGGAAGCACCGTTTATTGATATGCTTTAGCATCCGCAGTAGCTGAACCGGGGTCACCTGATCTGCGTACATCTCCTGGCTCATGGGAACCCGCTTATACCTTCCCGTCATAGCCAGCCCTTTTATCTCTTCTATCGTCCTCATGGGACTCTCCCTCCTAAATGGATATCTCTGCTGACGCAGACAACACCTTTTCCGCATAATTTACGGAAGCCATAGCATCCCTGCAGTACTGATCCGCCCCGATGGTATCTGCATATTTCTGGGTCAGAACCGCCCCGCCTACCATCACCTTTACCCAGGGGGCCTCTTCCCGAAGCTGTCGGATAGTTTCCTCCATGCTGGGAACAGTAGTGGTCATCAGGGCGCTTAAGCCCACTAACGACACATGCTCCTTCACCGCAGTCTCCACCACCCGCTCCGGCGGCACATCCTTTCCCAGATCAATCACATCATAGCTATAGTTTTCCAAAAGCACTTTTACAATATTTTTCCCAATATCATGGATATCTCCCTTCACCGTAGCCAGAATCACCTTCCCCTTAGTCTCCTGGGCCTGACCGGTTTTAGACATGTACCCTTTAATTACCTCAAAGCCTCCCTTTGCCGCCTCCGCGCTCATCAAAAGCTGAGGCAGAAATACCGTCCCTTTCTCAAATCCCTTCCCCACAGTATCCAACGCGGGAATCATCTCTTGGTTAATGATCTCCAAAGGATCCCTGACTGCTAAAAGCTCCTTAGCCGCCGCCATGGCCGCCTCCTTCAGCCCCCGGATAATCCCATCTCTCAGGCTCATCTCTCCAGAGTTGCCTCCCAGCTGACCTTTGCCTTCCTGTCCGCTGTCTCCAGATCCGCTAGCTTTGCCGCGTTTTCTGGTCACACCCAGCCCCGGCGCATCGCCGTTGCCGTAAATCCGGATATAGTCGCTACAGTTCTCATCCAGTCCGGCCAGGGCCCGAAAGCTTATGTAGGCCCGCATCATGGCCTCATTATTCGGATTGATGATGGCAGCGCTCAGCCCCTCATAAAGCGCCATCGTGAAAAAGGCAGCATTGATGATCTCCCGCCCTGGCAGTCCGAAGGAAATATTGGACACTCCCAAAATAGTCTTCCCGTGAAGCTCATCCTGTACCCGGCGCAGGGTCTCCAATGTGATCAGCGCCCCCTCCCGTTCAGAGCTGATGGTCATACACAGCCCGTCGATCAAGATATCCTCCGGGCTGATTCCATAGCTTGCAGCCCGGTCATAGATCTTTTTTGCGATTCGAATCCGCCCTTCTGCCGTCTCCGGGATCCCATCCTCATCCAGGCAGAGTCCTACCACCACCCCACCGTATCGGGCTACCAGGGGGAATACCGCGTCCATTACCTCCTCCTTGCCATTGACCGAATTCACCAATGCCTTGCCATTATAGCAGCGGAGCGCCCGCTCCATGGCCTGAAGATTGGATGTGTCGATCTGGAGCGGAAGGTCAGTCACCGACTGAAGCTCCTTCACTACCTCCTCCATCATAGAAGGTTCATCGATCTCCGGCAGTCCTACATTTACATCCAGCACATGGGCGCCATTGTCCTCCTGAGTCACGCCTTCCCGGAGAATGTATTCCAGATTATGATCCCGGAGAGCCTGTTTAAATTTCGGCTTTCCCGTTGGATTGATCCGCTCGCCAATGATCACTGGCTCTCTTCCCAGCGCCACTGCTTGGGAGTAGGAGGAGATCACCGTCCGCCTTTTCTTCTCCACTGGCTTTACCTGCTTATCCCGGCAAAGCCTTACTGTCTTTTCAATGTGCTCCGGCGTGGTCCCGCAACAGCCGCCCATCATGGATACCCCCATCTGGGCTATTCCTTCCATCTCCCTGGCGAACTGATCCGCATTAATGTCATAAACCGTTTTTCCGCCCTGGCTCCGTGGAAGCCCCGCATTGGGATTCACGATCACTGGAACTGACGCCACCGCCAGAATCTTCTCTGCGATAGGCCGCATCTGTACTGGCCCCAAGCCGCAGTTGAGCCCCAGCGCATCCACTCGCAGCCCCTCAAGGAGAGCCACTACTGCCTCTGCGCTGCCTCCGGTCAACAGCTTTCCCTTCCCGTCAAAGGCCATGGTGGCAAATACCGGGAGACTGCAACTCTCCTTCGCCGCCAGCACCGCCGCCTTCACCTCCATGGTATCGCTCATGGTCTCAATCAAAATCAAGTCTGCCCCGGCCTTCACACCGATCTGGATCACTTCTTGATAAAGCTCCACCGCCTCCTCAAAATCCAAATCTCCCAAAGGCTTCAGCAGCTTTCCCGTAGGGCCCAGATCCAAAGCTACATAAGAATCCTCTGAACAAACAGCCTCCTGAACAAACTCCGTTCTGGCCTGAATGGCATTTTTCACGCCCTTCTCTACCAGCTGCCCTAAATCCCAGCTGCCTCCATCGGGATATTTTAACCGGTTTGCGCCAAAGGTATTCGCGGTAAGAATATTGGCTCCTGCCCGCAGATAACTCTTATGAATCTCCACCAGCACCTGGGGATGGGTTAGATTCCATGTCTCCGGCAGCTCTCCTGCCTTCAGTCCCTTTTCCTGAAGCAGGCTTCCCATACCTCCGTCAAAAAAAATAAAGTGATCCTTCATCCGCTGTAAAATATTCATATCCTGCGCCTGCCCTCCTGTCTTTTTTCCGTACTGTTCACCTGCTGGCTCTATGTCGGTGCGGCCGCCCTCATGATCCCCTCGGCTTTCCCTCTCAGATACTATCCCGCCGGTACACGCAATCGGTTTTCTCACAGGCCTCGCATCCCTTTACCTGACACCGGTGAGGCTTTCTGCTCACCCCGATTACCGCGGTCACCGACTTGGAAGGCATCATCAGATAGCTGTCTGTCAACTTGATACCCAGCCGCTTTCCCGCCTCCAACCCGTCCAGGAGATCCGGCTGGCATCTCAGGGGAAAATCCCCGTACCCCGGACTGAAACGCGGACGCAGATACAGTCCTTCCCCTTCATAGATCTGGCGCATCTGTCCACAGGCCCCGTTACAGTATTCCTCTATCATCGCCGCGGCGGTAGCCTGCAGCACCACCGCCCGGCTCATCTGCAACTTGCTGTACTTCTGAATCAGGAGATCCACCCCCATTCCCAGAGTCGCCGCAAAGACGATTACCTGGCTGCAGTCCTTCAAGTTCCGGCTTAAGCTCCGGCTTTCTGTCTGGAAACAGCTCCCGTCGATCCTGCTCCCGGGTAAGAGACGCAGCTCATACTCCCGGCTTAAATGCTTCGGTTCTGCTGATGCAGAAAGCTCCTCCACACAGGAATCAATCAGCGGGGTTACCGGCCCCTCCTCCTGCTCTCTTCCATAACCCAGATACCGGAGAATCTCTTTTCTGTCCACTTCCATTGTCTCTATGCCTCCCGTGTACACTTCATAGACACGGATGCCTCCATGCCCATAAGGATATCCGGATCATCATCTTATAAAATTTCTGACAGGCTCTCCTGTATCCTGGCCGCCACATCCGGCTTATTCATCGTGTATATGTGTATCCCGTTCACCCCGTTGGCAATCAGGTCGATAATCTGCTCTGTGGCATAGGCAATTCCTGCCTGCTTCATCGCCGCCGGATTTTCTCCAAACCGATCCACAATGGCCTTAAACCGGGAGGGCAAATAGGTTCCCGACATCTGGCAGATTCTCTTGATCTGGGAAACATTGGTCACCGGCATAATCCCGGCCACCACTGGTACCGTAATTCCCTTTTCCCGAATCCGGTAAAGATAATTATAAAGAATATTATTGTCAAAAAACATCTGTGTAGTGACAAAGTCACAGCCTGCCTCCACCTTCTCCTTTAAGTGAAGGATGTCCTCCGTTTTATTGACCGACTCCACATGCCCCTCCGGATAGCAGGCCCCGCCGATACAAAAATCACCCGCCTGCTTAATTTCCCTGATCAGCTCTGACGCATAGCGGTAATTCCTCTCCACCCTGCCATCCGCCGGGATATCTCCCCGCAGGGCCAGTACATTTTCAATCCCTTTCTCCTGGAGCTGTGCCAATACCTGATGTACCTTCTCCCTGGTGGAGGAGACACAGGTGAGATGGGCTAAGGGCGTTACCCCACAGTTCTCCTGTATCTGTGAGGCAATCTCCACCGTATATCGGCTGGTCCCCCCTCCCGCCCCGTAAGTAACGCTCATAAAGGCAGGGCGCAGCCTGGCAATGGCAAGGGCAGCCTGCTCCACACGCTCATACTTGTCCTCAGTCTTGGGAGGAAATACCTCAAAGGAGAGGGTGGGCTCCCCCTTTACCAAAATATCTTTAATCTTCATGACCTTATTGATTACTCCTTATCTTTTGTTATAGGCCTACCGCCCCATAAAGATTTCCGCAATAGGCGAATCCGGCGGAAGAATCAGCGTATTATTGTTTCCTGTCAGGGAAGCCTTGGCTGATTCCAGCGCCCGGGTAAATGCATAAAATTCCGCCTTCTCCAAAGAGCCGTAGGCCTCTGCCAAAATCCGCATATACTCTGCTTCCCCCTCTGCCAGGATCGCCGCCGCCTTGGCCTGGGCATCGGATACCTGGATAGCAATCTCCCGGTCCGTGGTATTCTGGATCACCTTGGCCTCCGCCTGGCCCTCCGCCGTGTAAGTAGCCGCGATTTTATCCCGCTCCGATATCATCCGCTCGTAAACCGCCGCCTTATTATCCGCCGGGAGATCCAGCTGCTTCGTCTCCACAGACAGCACCATCAACCCATATTGATCCATGTTACTGCCGATATGCGCCATAATCGCCTGAGACAGCTCTCCATCCCTGCCGCTGATTACCTCATTCTGGTTAATACTGCTAATCACATTTTTAATGGCATTATATACCGCTGTATCGATTCTCCGCTCAGCATTGGCAATGGATCCGTTTAAGGTCTGGGAAAACTTCAGCGGATCCGTGATCTTCCACAAGGCATAGGAATCGCAGAGCATTGTCTTCTTGTCCGCCGTAATCACATCCGACGGCATCAGATCGTAAATCAGGATTTCCTTTGGCAATGTATCCGTGGTCTGAATAAAGGGAATCTTAAAACTTAACCCCGCCTGGCTCACCACCCGCTCCACCCGGCCAAACTGGCGGATCAATTTATATTCATTTTCCTGGGTCACCACCATGGCGCCCAGTCCTCCGATAATCACCCCCACAAAGAGCAAGGTCAGCACTGTCTTCTTTATTACTTTCACCATAGGATTCTCTTCCTTTCCTAGTCCATTGTTTTGCTGCTCTCTTCGTTCCCGCTTCCCCCCTGAGCGTCGGGATTTTCCGCACTCTGAGCGCCTGGCTGGAGAAAGCTGTCCAGGGGTAAGATTGTATTCACCTCGCCGGATCCGTCAATAATCACCTTCATCCTGGGGAGAATGTCCTCCATGGACTCGTAGAACATCCGTTGCTTAGTCACTTCTGGATTTTTCACATACTCCTGGTACATGGCGTTAAACTTTGCTACCTCGGCATTCGCCTCATTTACCCGCTGCACCTTGGCTGACTCCGCTTCCTGCATGATCTGGTCTATCTGGGCCTGGGCCTGTGGAAGCTTCTCATTCCGGTACTTATTGGCATTATTAATTGAAGTCTCCTTCCCCTGCTTCGCTGTCTCCACCGCCTTAAACGCTTCCATCACCTCTGTGGTAGGAGGTTCCGAATCCTGGATACTCACATTCATCACCTGAAGGCCAATATCATGCTCCTCCAGCTTCCCCAGGATCATCTCCCGGATCCTGGCCTGGATCTCATTCTTCCCGGTAGTCAGAACCGCATCCACTTCATAGCCTCCGATCACTGTGCGGATGCAGGACTGGCTGATATTCCGCAAAATCAGCACTGGATCCTCTGAGGCATACACCGCCTTCACTGGATCCGCCACCTTGTACTCTACAAAAAAGTCCACATTGACGAAATTATAATCGCTGGTAATCATCAGGGAGTCTTCTTCCATGCTGGTATTATCCTCCGGGTTATAGCCCACAGCAAAGCCCTGAATGGTGGTATTCACTTTCCGCACCCGCTGAATCAGCGGGATCTTAAAATGCAGCCCCGGCTCCGTTACCGCCTTCGCTACACCGAAGGTGGTCACCACCGCCTGCTCCTGCTCCTCAATATTATAAAAAGAACCAGTTCCCACAACCATTAGCAGCGCGATCACAATGACGATCCGCCCGGTCTTCTTAAAAAAACGCCCGGTCTTCTCCGCCTGCTGTCTCATATTCTGCTTCATCTCTTCCATTCTCGGATCAATCGTCTCCATGTCTCCTGCCTTTCTTCCTGTCGCTTCAAAGGTAATTCTGTCTTTTCGCACTTGCATCAATACCCTCAGTGGGTACATTTTTTTATTGTACCATATGTTACTGTTCACGTCCAGTATCCCGCGAGGCGTTTCTTTATCGAACCCTAAGTTAATTCCAGCAGCAGCTGGCTCCTGCCATTAAGCGTAGGATGAAATTAGCATCACCAAAGTCTAAGCTTATACACAGGAAAAATTCTTTAGATTTTGTAAAATATTCAAAAGAAAGCCGATGTGCAAATTTTAAAGCATTAAAGCAAAAAAGCTTGTACTATCTTCCCATTGACAAAGGCTGAATTTCCTCATAAAATTATGTATCATGGAATTAGGGAGGAAACCATTATGTACATAACCTGTTTAGACCTGGAAGGAGTATTGGTGCCGGAAATTTGGATCGCCTTTGCCCAGGCCAGTAATATCCCAGAATTAAAACGGACCACCAGAGATGAGCCGGATTACGAAAAGCTGATGAGATGGCGTCTTGGCATCTTAAAGGAGCATCATCTCGGCCTGAAGGAAATCCAGCAGACTATTGCCACCATAGACCCGCTCCCTGGGGCAAAGGAATTTTTAGATGAGCTCCGCTCCATTTCTCAAGTTATCATTATCAGTGATACCTTTACCCAATTCGCCGCCCCCCTGATGAAAAAGCTCGGCTGGCCCACTATCTTCTGCAATTCACTGGAGGTAGCTGAAGATGGGGAAATCACCGGATTTTCCATGAGGATTGAAAATTCCAAGTTGACCACCGTAAAGGCGCTCCAGTCTATCGGCTACGATACTATCGCCAGCGGAGACAGCTATAATGATCTGGGCATGATAAAGGCTAGCAAGGCTGGCTTCCTCTTCCGGAGCACAGAAAAAATCAAAGCAGATCACCCCGAGCTCCCCGCCTATGAGACCTTTGACGAGCTGATGGGGGCAATAAAAAATGCCTTGAAGGATGAATAGCCTAGCCGTGGATTAAGACATAGCAAAAATACCGCAGCCTGCAGGAATTCTGCATAAGCTGCGGTAATTTTTATCTTGGGCCATGCAGACCATTTTACTGGATCAGCTTCAGCATCACCCCCACACTCCCTACATGATACCCGCTTCTTCCATAGATTGCGTGGAGTTCTGGGCTAAGCAGCAGAAGAAGCGGCAGCTGCTCCGGGTCTGCATACAGCCTTCGGGCCAAAGGCTCCATCACCTCTTCAAAACTTCCATAAGCTACCTTGATTTCTGGAATTTCCCCCAGTACCTTCTGAATCGTAGGATTTTCTTTTGCCTCTCTGTCGGGGAGAAGGTAAATAATAGGGCCCTTGAGCTTTTTAAGCTCCTCTTTTTGATCCAGCATTTCATTCAGCACATGCTCGCTGGGCTCCTCTCCCACCCCTAAAAATGCCAGCATCGCTGTTTCTCCTCTCAGAAGAGACGCCATTGTACAGGCCCTGCCATCGGCAGTCTCCAGCGCAAAGTCTTCCAGAGGGATATCTATCTGCATCTCCTCCAGGTTTTGCGTGCGAAGGCGCATGGCAATCTCCCTCCTCTCTCCAGCCTTTAACCAAAATACATACTGGCTCGCCTTTTGGTTTCCATTGGGAAGCCGGCTGGAGGTCAGTAAGCGGTAGCATCCCTCTTCCAGCTCCATCGGCAATCGCCCCTCATGAAAGGGGACCTCCGTATAATCCAGCGTAACATAACCATAAGGTTCCAACCTTCCAATGGTCCAATTCTGATAATATTTCCATGTCACCCCGTTGTCAAAAAGCGTTGCTATGCCAGTTCCCCCAGGCCTTTGATTACCTGTGGTTCCGGTCTCTTGCTTTGCCAGAGAATCTCCCTTTTCTGCCCTCTGCTTCACCGGATAAAAGCAGCCATCGTTCATCCACTCCCCTTCCCGGTTCATCGGATTCAGCCGCGCCGGTATCCCTAAAGTGCGGCAAATTCCCACAAAGAGGATATTCCTACTGGCAGAATTTCCCCACATAAGCCTCAGGCAACTGCCGGGAGTGGAGAGGATTCCCGGGCAGTCCTCCATCTCGTCATAGCGGATATTCGATTCAATAAAATGCCAGATTTCCTCTGGATTTTCCCGGAATTTCTCCTTTTCTTCCCTGCTGAAATAGCCCTCAATCGCCACCCGATAGCTGCTCAGCTCCTCCAATCCGATCCGTGGGCAGAGGATGTAGTGATGGTAAATCCCCAGCTCCCCTTTTGCCTCCCACAGGCTACGGAAGGGAAACGCGCCTTGGATATGGCTTTCCAGCACCTCTGCCCTTGCGTCTTTGTAGTCCTTCTCGGAAAGGCTGGCCAGCAGCGCGCCTCTGTCTGGATTTTCGTCCCTGCTTAAGAAGTCATAAATCTCTGGGAAATTCCCTCCCGCCGCCAGAAGCATCTCCCGTTCTTTCGGAAATGCCGATGCCTGCTCCGCATGAAAATAAGAAGCAATGCGCTGTTGACGAATCTGGCAGCACTCCTTAAGCCGTTCACGCCCTCTCTTCTTCTGCTCTCTGGTTAACGGTATCCGTTGGCCCATTTCATCTGCCGGCGCCTCCATGTCTATATCTTCCCATTCCCAGCCACAAAGCTTCCGCTCACTGTCCTCTTCTCCATAAAGCTCCAGCTTCTCCTTTCCAAGCACCACCACGGTTTCTTCCGTGCTCCTTACCGAAGCCACCGCCTCCCCCCAAAATCCATCCTTTTCTGCTGTGATGTGAATTCCTCCTAGCCCAATGGTAATCGCCGCCCTCCCCTCTGAATCAGTGATAAGAACGGCCACTGGGCTGTATTCCGCCATATTCAGGATCTCCACTGAGACTCGAGCGCCCCAGACAGGAAGGCCCCGCTCATTAAGTACCTGGATCCTATACCTCTTCGTTCTGGCATAGGAGGCGGTCTGATTATAGGTAAACCGTCCGGCCTCCCGGCCTAAAAATTCCTCCTCGCCGCTTACCTGGTAATCGGAAAAGGTCTGGGTATGTACCAGCAGCGCCCGGGAAGAGGCATGGATAAACCAGCCCTGATCCAGCTTCTCCTCTGGTTCGCAGGCTCCCAGGAAATGCCATCTGCCCCCTACATACACCTCGACCCAGGCATGATTATCATCGCAATGGGCCCACCTGGGTGTATATACCTGACGGGCAGGAATGCCCACACTGCGCAGGGCAGTTACGGCAAAGACGGACTCTTCCCCGCACCGTCCCTTTCCTGTCCGATACACCGTCATAGGGGACGCAGTCCGATCGTCGGTCAGCGCATAGGTTCCATTTTCCCCACACCAATAATTAACCTCCAGAGCAGCCTCCCCCATATTCATCCCCTGTATCCGCCCAGACAGCTGATCATAGAAAAACCGGCGACAGTCCTGGATCTTTTCATTGTTAATCCGGTAATACAGCACATGGTGAAGAAAAAGATCCTCTGGGAGGCGACGGCACCACTCCATCCTCTCCCGCAGCATCAGACCGTGGCGGACAAACCCCAGGAATACAGAGAAATCATACTCTCCCACATCCCCCAGGGGCATCGTGCCATACAAAAATTCCATGAGTACCTGCTCCTCCCGGGTACAGGAACCCATTTTCTTCCCAATCTCTTCCCTGCATCCTCCAAACAGTGGCAGCCGACGGACATACTTCTCCCTGGCATATTCCCTCAATGCTTCTGAAATCATGACCTTCCCTCGCTCCATTTTCTCTATTTCTCCTCTACTCTGACCTTTTCTGTTGCGGCTTTCCGCGCCCTTCACCCTTCCTCACCTTCACTGGCAAGAACCCTCTGGCAACACACTAGCGGGCTGTCTGGCCGCAACCTTTCGGAGCGCGGCGCTGGCCCGCTGGATCTCTTTCTCATCGGTGCGCAGGATAGAATATTCCCCCATTCCGGGAATCCCCATGGAGACCTCCTCTTTCCGGTAAATCATCCTGCTCTCCACCACCTTCTTCCCCGACATGTGGAAGGCCCTGGCCTGGATTTCTCCGGCCAGGCAGGCAATCACCTCTGCATTCACCCCGCTGCCGGCCAAAATCTCCACCCGTTCCCCCGCTTGCCGGATAAGGCGGCCCAGAAGCTTCTTCCCCTTTATGCAGGTTTCCTGTTGTCCGGAGGTAAGGATCGTATCCACGCCCAGCCCCACTGCCTCCTCCAGCGTCTGAAAGGGGTCAGCACACATGTCAAAGGCTCGGTGCAACGTCAAATGCTTCTGTCCTGCCACCCTCCGCAACTGCTCCATTCTCCCCCGATCCAGGGAGCCGTCCTGCCAAAGGCAGCCAGCCACTATCCCGTCAGCCCCCAGATCGAAAAACTGCCTCCCGTCCTCTAAAATCATCTGAAACTCCCTCTCCGTGTACAAAAAATCACCGTACCTGGGACGGAGCAATACGTAAAGCTCCACATCGCAAACTTCCCGAATCTGTCGGAACAGGCTCACCCCAGGCGTGGTTCCCCCGATAATTAGGTTTCCACAGATTTCCAGACGATCTGCCCCGCCTCTCACCGCCGCCAGGGCTGATTCCACAGAATCCACACAGACCTCCAAGACACCGTCCCCTGATCCCACCAGCAATCTTTCACATCCACAAGCCTTCTTCTCCATGCCCAATCCTCCGAAATTACTATGGCCTATCATTGCCAGTCTGTTCCCGGCAACAGGAAGCCATTTCTTCGTTAATAATATAACAATTTTAAACAAATTTTGAAAAACCACTTGCTAATTTTTCCTCTACCTGATAAAATACCACAAACTGCTTTGACAAGCAACCATTGTCAAATGTGTGCACAAATACATAAAGGAGAGTCAAAATGGAACTGACAGGAATCAAGGCGTTCTTGAAGAAAAAGAACGTCAACATTACCGTCCAGACCTACCTCATTGATGCATTGGGCGCCATGGCATTTGGATTGTTTGCATCTTTGTTGATCGGGACGATCTTCGCCACCATCGGCGAAAAATCAGGAATTGAAGCATTTCAGGTAATCGCAGATTACGCAAAAAGTGCCACCGGAGCTGCTTTGGGTGTGGCCATCGCCTATGCCCTGAAAGCGCCTCAGCTGGTGCTGTTTTCCGCCGCCACGGTGGGCATTGCGGGAAATGCTCTGGGCGGGCCAGTAGGCGCCCTGGTATCCACAGTTATCGCCACGGAGCTGGGAAAACTTGTGTCAAAGGAAACCCGGGTGGATATCCTGATCACCCCCGGTGTCACCATCATCTCCGGCGTCCTTATCGCCCAGTTCATCGGTCCCGGGGTGGCTAAATTTATGGATGGGTTTGGCATGATGGTAAAAACAGCCACGGAAATGCAGCCCTTTTTCATGGGGATCCTGGTCTCCGCCTTAGTGGGCATCGCCCTCACCCTCCCCATCTCCAGCGCCGCTATCTGCATCGCCCTCTCCCTTGATGGTCTGGCAGGCGGAGCCGCCACCGCAGGCTGTTGCGCCCAGATGATCGGCTTTGCCGTCCTCTCCTTCCGGGAAAACGGAGTAGGCGGTCTCCTGGCTCAGGGGTTGGGTACGTCCATGTTGCAGATGGGAAACATCGTGAAAAATCCCCGGATCTGGATCGCCCCCACCCTTGCCTCCATGATCACTGGCCCTATAGCCACCATGGTATTCCGGCTGACCAATATCCCCGCTGGCTCCGGTATGGGCACATGCGGCCTGGTGGGCCCTATCGGCATCTATACCAGCATGGGAGGAGGAACCAATATGTGGCTTGGCATTCTTTTCGTATGTCTGCTCCTCCCAGCTCTTCTCACCGCAGTATTGGGAGAAGTGTTGCGGAAGATAGGATGGATAAAGGAAGGGGATTTAACGCTGGATTTATAAAAGACGCTGCTTTGGGGCGCCTCCTGTAGCTTTCGCACACAGGAGGCGCCCCCAGACGCTAAATAGAATCCGCAAGGGCGATTTCATTACACATCCCTTACAAATTTCAGATTTCATTGAATTGATTTGAAATATTTGGTATACTACTCCCTAAGGCGTATCGTTACGTCTCTTGAAATCTCTTACCAAAGATTCCAAGGCAAAAAGGAGGGCTTTTATGCGTTCTTATAATTATGGAATGGATGCCACCCGGCAGAAGATCCAAACCTCCCATTCCCGCGGGCGGAAATATACCAGCCGCCTGTTTTTAAATCTGTTTAAGTTTTTCTTCGTCCTGCTGTTATTCGTGCTGTTAACCGGGGTGAGCGTAGGGATAGGCGTGATCAAAGGCATCATTGACAATGCGCCGGATGTTGATCCATTAAGCTTTGGCCCCAGCGGCTTCGCCACAAAGGTTTATGACAGCCAGGGCAATCTCACCGACACGCTGGTAATGTCCGGATCCAATCGTGAGGCGGCGACCTTTGAGGAGCTTCCTCAGGACTTGCTGGACGCCTTTGTCGCCATCGAGGATTCCCGCTTCTGGAGTCACAACGGCATTGACCTGCGCTCCATTGCCAGGGCGGCGGTCGGAGTTCTCACCGATGACTATGCCGGCGGCGGCTCCACCTTGACACAGCAGCTGATTAAGAATAACGTGTTCGAGGGCGGCGGGGAGAGCAGCTTCGGCGCACTTTTAGAAAGGAAGTTTCAGGAGCAGTACCTGGCAATACAGCTAGAGCAGACCCTGACGAAAACCACCGGAAGTACAAAAGCGGCCAAGGAGCGGATCATCACCGACTACTTAAATACCATCAACCTGGGAAATAATACCCTGGGAGTAAAAGTTGCGGCCAAGCGGTATTTTAATAAAGATGTTTCCCAGCTGACCCTGTCGGAATGCACGGTCATCGCAGGCATTACCCAAAATCCGGCCAAACTCAATCCCATATCTGGCCGGGAGAAGAATGAGGAGAAGCGAAAAGTTATTCTCCAGTATATGTATGAACAGGGTTTTATCACCAAGGAGGAGCAGGAGGAAGCCCTGGCGGATGATGTATACGATCGGATCCAGAATGTGAATCTGCTGACCCAGGAGACCTCTTCCCCTTACAGCTACTTTACTGATGAGCTGGTGGAACAGGTGATGGAGGCTCTGGTAACCCAGCTGAGCTACACGGAGACTCAGGCCCACAATCTTCTTTACGGCGGCGGTCTCTCCATCCACACTACCCAGGATCCCACGATCCAGGCTATCGTGGATGAGGAGGTGAATAATCCAGATAACTACGACACAGCCAATTATTCTGTGGAGTACCGGCTTTCTGTCACCCATCAGGACGGAAGCACAGAGCATTTCTCTGAAAAGGACTTGGAAAATTACCACCATTCCATTCTTCAGGATCAGTTTGACGGGCTATATGCATCCCAGGAAGCGGCGGCGGCAGATGTGGAACAGTTTAAAGCCAGCCTGCTGACCGAGACCGACACTGTACTGGCAGAGCATCTCCAGTATATCCTGCAGCCTCAGCTGTCTTTTGTGATCATGGATCAGGCCACTGGGCAGGTGAAGGCTATCTGTGGCGGACGCGGGGAAAAGACCGCCAGCCTCACCTTAAACCGGGCTACCAATACCCCCAGGCAGCCAGGCTCCGCCTTTAAGGTAGTGTCTGCCTTTGCCCCTGCCCTGGACGCCTGCGGCGCGACTCTGGGGACAGTCTATTATGACGCTCCTTACACTGTAACCAAGAAAACCTTCCGCAACTGGTGGGGGCAGCAGGGATATCTGGGTTACTCCAGCATCCGGGACGGCATTATTTACTCCATGAATATTGTGGCGGTCCGCTGCCTGATGGAGACGGTCACTCCCCAACTGGGCGTGGAATACGCCAAAAACTTAGGCATTACCACCCTGACCAACACAGACTTAAACGCGGCTACCGCTTTGGGAGGCTTGACGGTAGGTGTTACCAATATTGATCTTACCTCCGCCTTTGCCGCCATTGCCAATAATGGCACTTACACCAAGCCTTTGTTTTTCACCAGTATCGAGGATCACAATGGAAAGGTATTGATCCAGGCGTCGCCGGAGACTCATCGGGCCTTAAAGGATTCCACTGCCTTTCTGCTGACAGACGCCATGTCCGCTTCTATGCAGAGCAACCGGAAGTTTGCCCGTCCTGGAGTGAGCGTGAATTCCACCAGCACCCGGGCAGCCCTGTCCAGTATGTCCTGTGCCGGAAAGAGCGGAACCACCACGGCCAACAACGATATCTGGTTCGTGGGCTTTACCCCTTATTACACCGCCGGTGTCTGGGGAGGCTGTGACAATAATCAAAAACTTACCAGCACCTCCTTCCACAAAGATGTGTGGCGGAAAATCATGGAGCGGGTACATGAGGGGCTTCCTGATCCTGGCTTCCTCCAGCCGGAAAGCATTGACACAGCGGTGATCTGCAGGAAATCCGGTAAGCTGGCAGTCAATGGGGTCTGCGACCATGACCCCAGAGGCAACGCCACCTATACCGAATACTTTGCCCGGGGTACAGTCCCCACAGAGGTATGCGATAAGCATGTTGTGGTCACCGTCTGTTCCGCCTCAGGCCAGAAGCCTACCGCCTTCTGTCCCTTGAAGCAAACAAAAGTCTGTCTGGCCCTTCCTCAGAATGAAACAGGAGATACGGACGATTCCGTCTACGGGATTCCCGGTGATTGCACCATCCATGACAGCATTTCCACCATTATCGATCCCTTCCAGGGAGAATCGGATCCAGCGGGACCTGAAGATCCTGTAGTAAATCCTTATTTCGGTCCCGGCTATGTACCTCAGTCTCCCATCGGCGACGGGAGGAATCCTCCCACCATGGCAGATTAACCGGCACAGAGTGCGCATCCCCGGAGGATTTTTGCTTTATCGAACGCATTTTCCTATAAAGCGAAAAGAAAATGGCTTTCCAGATAAACTTCCATCTGGAAAGCCATTTTTTGCGCCTTTCTCTTGGTTGAATCGTTACCAGCGATAGGACTTTGCCCCTCTTTAACCATGCCATCCGGTGTTTTTCTCCTTGATTGGAAAAGTCTCCGTGTCATCTCTACTTCAGATTTCCCGGTCCAAAACCCAGAGGCAAAAGTTCCTCCAGGGTAAACTCCTGATAGTCCTCCTCTGATTTCCCCAGGAGAATCCGGAAGGAGCCAGGGCTGCAGAACTCCATCATTACCTGGCGGCAGATCCCGCAAGGCGGACAGTAATCTGACACTGCCTCCCCCTCTTTCCCCCCAACAATGGCAATCGCCTGAAATGAGCGGGTTCCCTCGCTGACTGCCTTAAAAAATGCGGTTCGCTCCGCACAGTTTGTGGCGCCATAGGAAGACATCTCAATATTGCATCCATCGTACACCTTCCCGTCCTCCCCTAAAAGAGCCGCGCCCACTTGAAACCGGGAATAGGGGCTGTATGCCCTCTCCCTGGCGCGAAATGCAGCACGAATCAATTCTCTGTCACTCATTCTTTCTTTTCCTCCTTTAGTCTCTCCATGTTCCCTGCAGATTCTCCCCATAAGCCGCCTCAAGCTCTTCTCTTGTACTGGGAATAGGAAGCTGGCCGGCTTTCAGTTTCTCCTTAACCGCCAGGACCGCATTTCTTTCCGCTTCCGGGAATATGCCGCTGTTCATCTGGAAATCAATCCCTCCATTAGAAATACCTGAGGTAATCACTCCACTTTCCCACTTTCCAGCAGTCCAGTCCTTTAAGACGTGAAATACTGCCTCCCCCGGATATCCACTAATCATAGCCAGACAGCTCTTCTCCTGCTCCTGCTTTACGTTTTCCTGTCTGCCTATAACCCATATTCCTGCCTGACAGCAACTATCCAGCAGGCTTACCCCATCCTTCCCGCCAGCAAAAAAGACCACGTCTACCTGATCCCGGATCAGAGAAAAATCCATGCTTTCATTCAACCTGAGGATTACCGCATCCGGATTCCCATCCAGAACGCCGGCAAGATACGCATACTCTGCTGACCCCGCCGCCTCCCAGCCTCCTTCTGCTGCCAGGCCTGCATATCCTGTCCTTGTCATCATCCCGGCAGCCACACCCGCAAGGTACGCCCCTGCAGTATGATCAAAGGCCAGGCAAACCCCATTTTCCAGATCCCCATTTCCTACATCATCCACAAACACAAACCGGATATTTGGCCGGGACAAGGCCAGATCCCTGGCCTCTGCCCCCATCTCTGGGCCAGATACCAGGATTATCCCACACTGCTCCTCTGCCAGAATCTCCAGATTTCTACAGTAATCCTCCTGGCTTCCGGATGTAAGGCAGAATACCTCTGCCCCTAACTCTTTCTCCGCCTGGGCCAGGACTGATCTCATCTGCCGGTTAAAAAAGGTGTTCCCCTGGAATTCTGCCTCTTCCACTACCCCCACCCTTATACGTTCCTTGCTCTCCCCTCCCCCTGCATCCGGCCACAGCGCAACCATATCTGCTCCGGCTGCTGCCTCCCTGGAATCGTCCCTTCCCCGCTCCAGACGGCAACCAGTAATCATTCCAATCATCAATCCTGTAAGAATCACCAACAGGAGGAACATGCACATCTGTTTCCTCGCCCTTGTGTTATTTCTGTCCATCCATCCTCCCTCAGCTGGCATTATATTTTCTGGTCCATTATAATTTTTTACAAAAAACATCCAGAAAAGCTTGATAATGCAAAAGAAGCTTCCTGATACCCGGAAGCTTCTTTCGTCTGTCTATCCTTTTAAACCACCTTATTCTTTGCCACGAATACCTGATAGCTGTCCGTTCCCTTTACCTCTTTTCCGGCGGTAATGGTCACCTTCTTATCCGTGATCACATATTCTACATCCGCGCCGTCTTCAATCACGGTATCCTGCATCAGGACGCAATTCTTCACCTTAGCGCCTTTGCCTACCCGGACGCCTCGGAACAAAATGCTGTTCTCAACCTCGCCCTCAATCACGCAGCCATCCGCCGTCATCGTATTCTTAGCCTTGGCCCCTGCTATGTAGCGGGTAGGGTTATCATCACGAATCTTTGTATAAATCGGGCTCTTGGCAAAGAGGCCGTCCAAATTCGCATCCTCTAGCAGTTTCATATTCTCATCGAAGTAGCTCTTCACACCACTGATTCTGGCAAAATAACCGTCAAACTTAAACGCATGAACATTCAACTTATCCAGCTGATGCGCCAGCACATCTCTCTCGAAATAGATATTGCCGTGAACATAGGCTGTACCGATCTGGTCGATCAAAAGCTCCCGCTCCAGCACAAAGATATTCATGCCCAGATTCTTTGCTCCGGCTTCCTTGCTGTTGATTCGGATTCGTTTCACCCGTCCTTCATCTAAGTCCAGAGTGTAATACATGTCGCGGCTTTCTGTGGGAACATCAATCAATGCCTTCGGGATCTCCTGCTCCGCGTAAACCATGGTTACATCCGCGCCGCTTTCGATGTGGGCATCAATAAAGGCATTAAAATCAAAATTAACCGCAATGTTGGTATCGGTCATCACCACATACTTTTCCTTCTGGGATTTTAAGAAGGTCAGAATGCTGGCAAGAGCCTCCACACGTCCATCATACACCTTCACCGACTTCTCCGCAAAGGGAGGCACAATATTTAACCCGCCATTCTTCCGGGTTAAATCCCACTCACGGCCAGAACCTAAATGATCCATCAGGGAATGGTAATTCTTCCGCACAATCAGAGAAATATTGTCAATTCCGCAATTCACCATACTGGAAAGGATGAAATCCACCATGCGGTAACGGCCTGCAAAGGGGATGGAAGCCATCAGACGCTCCGTAACCAGCTCCGGAACCAGATTATCGTAGCTGTTGGGGAAAATAATTCCCAGTGCATTTACGTTCGAGTTAATCATTGTACCTCACCACCCTTTACATTATTATAGACCATTGCATTAGGACCGATCTGCGCGCCTTCGCCAATATAGACTCCGGGTCCCACCGTAGCCACGCCCTTCTCCGTCTCCGTCGGCATAGATCCTATCACTGCGTTCGCCCCGATCACCGCATTCTCCGCTACGATACAATGCTTCACCACAGCTCCAGCCTTGATCACCGTGCCGCCCATTACCACTGCATCCTCCACCACAGCGCCTGATTCCACCTGAACACCTGCAAACAGGATAGAGTGCTTCACCTCTCCGGCAATGCGGCATCCGTCAGTAATCATGGAATCCTCCACCACTGCATCCGCGCTAATCCGATGTCCGGTCATACCGCTGTTGCGGCTGTAGATCTTCCAATTCTCATCGAAAAGATTGATCCCGCTGTGCTCCGGATCCAGCACTTCCATGTTCGCCTCCCACAGAGACGAGATGGTCCCCACATCCTTCCAGTATCCGTCAAAGTGATAAGCGTACATATTCCGCCCATCACGAAGAAGATTGGGGATAATATTATTGCCAAAATCATTCTCCGAATTAGGATCCTGCTCGTCCTCAACTAAATATTTTCTTAAAATATCCCAATTAAAAATATAGATTCCCATGGATGCCAGATTGGACTTAGGATTCTTTGGCTTCTCCTGGAACTCGGTGATCTTATCATTCTCATCCGCCACCATCAGACCAAAGCGGGAGGCCTCATCCCAGGGCACTTCCATAACCGCCACGCTGAACTCCGCGCCCTTTTCCTTATGGAACCGAAGGAAATCGCTGTAGTCCTGCTTGCAGATCTGATCGCCGGAAAGAATGATAACATACTGTGGATTGTAACGCTCAATAAAGGAAATATTCTGATAAATCGCATTGGCGGTTCCCTTGTACCAATCAGATCCAGAAGCCTGCTGATAGGGAGGAAGCACATGAACCCCGCCGTACAGTCGATCCAAATCCCATGGCTGCCCGTTTCCAATGTATTCATTCAGCACCAAGGGCTGGTACTGGGTAAGAATCCCTACGGTATCAATCCCAGAATTTACACAGTTTGAAAGTGGAAAATCGATAATACGGTATTTCCCGCCAAAAGGAACGGCGGGGTTTGCCAGCTTCTGCGTCAACGCATATAAGCGTGATCCCTGTCCGCCGGCAAGAAGCATTGCAATCATCTCTTTTGCCATAATATTGCCCCCTATTTTGTTTATAGTGATTTACAAAATTATACCATAAACTACCAAAAAATAACAGCTTTTTCGTCACTTTTTTGTATTTTTATCAATTTAACAACACAATCTTTACAATACCTTTACTTTTTTAAGATATTTTCGTACAAATCCTCCAAAAGCGATTACACAATTCTCAATATTTACCAACTGCAGTGGTGGCAACCAGACACGCCTGTTCCAGAGCCAGTTGTTTCCACCTCACAATTATTTACACAGGAATAATCACAATACCCACTGGTGTGATGGTAACCACAATACTCTAGGTCATCATGCCAATGCCGCCCAACTTCCACACAATCCTCAACCGTACAAACCGGACACTGTACCGCCGTCTGGCTTCCCGCAGCCTGATTCCCAGTCCCAGCCTGATTTTCTGTGGTCTGGCTCTGATAATAATCACCGGATCGCCTGTGATGACCCCGTCCATGCCCATGAGCCGATGCTGGAAATGCCATCATCGCTGACGCCAAACACACCGCAGCCCCCATGGCCGCCATTCTTCTCCTGTAATTTCTCCTAGCGCTCATACAAAACCTCTCCTTTTTCTGTTTTGATTTCATTTTCATTTCTTAATATTAATTCTACTATATTTTATCGGTTTTTGCAAATGATCCGGCCATAATTCTTGCCATAGAATCAAAAAATTTCCATAGTAAACCGCCAGCCATAAGCAAACGCCGGATGGTCACCACTGGACGAATAGATTTCCCAGCCGCCACGCCGCCTCACGGATCACCCCTTCCTCCATCTCTGAGTAGTTCAGCACCAAAATATGCTGGAATTCCTCCTTTTTCTCAATACAAAATTCCGACAAGCAGGAAATATTCATCCCTTGCTGCCTAGCGGCCCATTTGATCTGCGTGTCTGTCAAAGAGGTATCCACCTTTACTAACAGGTGAGTCCCACTTTTTCCACCGGATATGGAAATCACCGGAAGCAAGGCAGACTGCTTCAGCATCCGGATAAGCAGCTGCCCCTGAGCCTGATAATATTTTCTCATCCGGCTTAAATGCCGCTCAAAATATCCTTCCCGGATAAATTTAGCCAAAGCGTACTGTTCGCAGCTGGAGGCGGTATTGGAATAAAAGTTCGCCTGGCTAACGAAACGTGCCATCAGCTTTTCCGGGAGGACCATGTAGCTGATCCGAATGGAGGGAGCCAGGGTTTTGCTGAAGGTATTCATATAAATCACCCGGTGATGGCGATCCATACCTTGGAGAGGAGGAATAGGCCGGGTATGATAACGGAATTCGCAGTCATAATCATCCTCAATGATATAACGCTCCGGCTCCTGGGCAGCCCAGGCCAAAAGCTCCTGTCTCCTGGCCGCGGACATCACCGTACCCAGAGGATAGTGATGCTCCGGGGATACATGGATAACGCTGGCCCCAGAATCCGTTAAGCTTTCCATGTTAATCCCGTACTCATCCATATCCACTGGTCTCCAGTCCAGACCATATTCCTGGTAAATCCCCGGAATCTTACGGTATCCAGGATTTTCCACCCCGTAGACCCCCTCCGCCGGGAGAATCTTCACCAAACGTCCGTATAAATATTCGATGCTGGCTCCGATAACCATACATTCTGGCGATACCTCCATCCCCCTGGAGCGATACAGGTACTCTGCAATCGCCTCCCGCAACACAAGAACGCCTAAAAAATGCGCTCTTTCCACCAAATCTCTATGATATTCAGTCAAGGTCTCCCGCATAACCTTTTTCCAGATAGAGAAGGGAAACTTTTCATAGACTACATGGTTGGTGGTAAAATCCACAAACCAGTCCTCCTCCACATAAATCGGAGTGTACTCTGCCCTTTGAGGATGGTACTCAGAAACAGTATCCACATCTGCCACAAAATAGCCCTGTCTTTCCCTGGAAACCAGATATCCTTCTACCAAAAGCTGGTCATACGCATTCACCACAGTCTGCACACTGATTTCATTATCCCTTGCCAGCTCCCGCTTCGAGGGAAGCCTGGTGCTCGCCGGCAACCGCCCATTTAAGATATCCCCTTTTAAACATTGGTATAAATATTCGTAGAGAGTCTTTTCCCCCCTCTGTTCAAAATCATATCGAAGCATCATCTGGTATCCTCATTTTATTCTTATTTGGTCATTTCTTTAATATCAGATTTGATTATAATCATAACTATCAAGTATGTAAAGAGGAGGATTTTCATCATGGGCGTTTATGCAATTACCGGCGGCTCCAGCGGCATCGGGGCCAAAACAGTAGAATTGTTAAAAAAGAGGGGAAACCAGGTGGTAAACATTGACTTAAAAAAATGTGATATCCAGGCCAATCTGGCCACCCCGGAAGGGCGGCAAAAGGCCATTGATGAACTCCACCGGATGCATCCGGATGGCCTGGACGGATTAATCTGCAGCGCCGGCGTTTCCGGAGCCTGCGGAAATCTGGAGTTAATCATCTCGCTAAATTTTTTCGGCACAATTTCCATCGTAAAAGGCGTCTACGATCTGTTAAAGAAAAAAGGCGGCACCTGTGTGGTGACCACCTCCAATACTATCTCCCAGGGCGCAGCCAGAATGGACATTGCTGACCTGCTGAATAATAATAACGACGACGAACAGCGGCTTCTGAACCTGGTGTCACGGATGGACGGGACCAACCTGAGCGTGGGAAACAGTATTTATGTGGCAACCAAATATGCCTTAGCCCGGTGGATGCGCCGCCACTCTGCCTCTTACGCGGCCAACGGCGTCCGAATCAATGCGGTGGCACCGGGAAACGTAAACACTGCCATGACCGCCACCATGTCTTCCAACGCAAAATCCGCATTAAACGCTCTGCCTATTCCCACAAAATACGGCAGGGAGACCCTGATGGATCCAGAGGAAATCGCCTCCGTCATCGTCTTTCTCTCCTCAGATGACGCCAGAGGGGTCAATGGAAATGTGATGTTTGTGGACGGAGGCACCGATGCGCTGTTAAATACAGAAAAAGTATATTAAGTGACACATTTATCCGAGAAAAAACATTTGTCAGGAGGACAAGTATGAAACCCATCCAGCAATTCATCGAAGTAATTGAAAATAAAGATTTTGCCGCCCTGGGCGCTCTGTTCACCCCAGACGGACATTACTGTGACTACTGTGCCAATGGAACCGCACAGCATGAATACCATCTCTACGGAAAAGAAGCCATAGCCATGTTCTTCCGGAATAAATTCCTTTTCCGCCAATACTCCATCATGGGCGCCGCCGTACTGGATGACCGGCATGCGGAGTTTATCGCTTCCTTTGGCGGATATAATATTATGGCGATCGTTACTCTGCAGCAGCTCTCAGAGGATGGACACATCAAGCGGCTGACTGTACGGCCTAAGTAAGAACGCGCAAATGTAGTGGAGCGGGAAAGCCTACTCGCCAAATACCGCCTTGTAATCCGCCTGGAATTTCTCAATTCCCGCAGCCGTCAATGGGTGGAAGGTCATCTGCTCGATTACCTTATAGGGAACAGTAGCAATATCCGCCCCTGCCTTTGCGCAGTCGATCACATGGATAGGATTCCGGATGCTGGCGGCGATAATCTGGGTTTCAATGTTATGTACCTGGAAAATTTCTGTGATCTCCATAATCAAGTCAATCCCTGGCATAGAAATATCATCCAGCCGGCCTAAAAAGGGAGAGACATAAGTAGCGCCGGCCCGGGCGGCAAGAAGGGCCTGGGCGGCAGTAAAGATTAAGGTAACATTGGTCTTGATTCCTTCGGCAGACAACGCCTTTACCGCCTTTAAGCCTTCCATAGTCATCGGGATTTTCACCACCATATTGGGATGGATGGCCGCAATCTGGCGGCCTTCCTCAATCATCCCCTTGGCATCCGTAGTGGTTGCCTTTACCTCGCCGCTGATAGCGCCATCTACGATGGAAGTGATCTCCTGAATCACCTGAGTAAAGTCCCTCCCCTCCTTGGCAATCAGAGATGGATTCGTCGTCACACCGCAGATTACCCCCATGTCATTTGCCTTCCTGATTTCTTCAATGTTTGCCGTATCCACAAAAAATCTCATCTTGTATTCCTCCTTTGTATTCATTTTCTCACTATTGGATTCAGTATAAAAGTAAATTGAATATTTCCCTCAGAACCATGTCAGATAATAGTAAGGCAAAAACAGCCTGCCTATCCATCCTGCTCCTTTTACATACCGCCCCACGTCCAGAAATACTGGACAGAAGATCAGGCTGCCCACCATAAAAAATGGAATCAGGCTGCACAGCAACCCTTCCTTCCCTGTCACCCGCTTTATCCCCATGGCAAAGGATGCCGTCAGAAGGCAATAGGCCAAAAGAGGCAATAGCTCCCTGCCAAAGCTGATGAATTCTCCGGAGGCCCACAGCGCCCCCAAACCGGAAAGGGCGGCCAGGAGCACTGGTGCCAGGATACTTGCCAGACGGCAGAAGATCCGCTCCGCTCCAGACAGCATGAAAAACAATCCCCGCCGCTCATCCTGTCCCAAAGTCACTGCGCCATACAAGCCGGTGATAAAAATAAACACAGCTGCAAAACCCCGCACCGGAAATATGGTTCTCTCTCCCCTTAAATCAGCTGACTGGCCAGAGGGATCCGTCATGATTTCCCTCTCCTGCGCCTCTTCGCGGTAGGTAAAGTGGAAGGTACTTCCATTCTGCTGAATACGTTGATACTCTTGGTCTGCCTTCAAAAGCCAGTCCTCATCCATAACCTCCTCCGAAAATAGTCCTCCATTGCGAAGATAGTCGAGAAATAAGATCCGGTCATACTCCTCGATCATCAGGGAGAAAAAGGTCTCTGTAGACAACTGTCCTGCCACCGTGGAGGGCGCCTCGTAAAGGCGGATAGCATTTCGAAGCTTCTTATTTGCCAGTTTCTCCTCCAATCCCTTACCAATCACATACCCACACTCTGCACGGCGGGTCGCCACATCCTCTTTAAGCTCTTCCAGGCTGTCCGCACGGTAAAAGGAAAACATGCCTTCCTCCCCGCTTTTATACGATACCAGTTTCTCTACCAGCCTTTGATCAAAGCTGTCTTCCTCCCCCTCCTCAGCAAACACTGCGATTCGGATCCCATTCTCGCTGGCCTTTTCCTCTTTTCCAAAGAACCAGGCTCCAGAGGGAAGGAGTAAAAGGAGGAGGAGAAAGGCCGGACGCTTCATATACCGTTTACAAGACAGCAGGAGCCACAATAAACATTTTCTCATCTAGTGCCTCACCCCCGTTGCCAGTATCCAAAATACTGCCCCATATCCGGCGCTTTTCAGCCATGCCACCCAGTCTGCCTTTCCCAGCACAGCGGAGAGCCCGCACTCCATCATACTGGAAGTGGGAAGGAGAGGGGAAATGCCGCGTATCCCTTCTGGAAGAAAGACAGACGGAACCATCCCTCCAGAGAGGAATAGCAGAATCATGGAAGCGGCTGACAGAGACATCACCAGTCCCATAAGGCTCTTGGTGCATTCATAGAAAAACAGCGACATGGATGCCGCCAGGAAGCACATGAAGAACAGCGCTGGAGCCATCACCCAGGAAAATTCCAGAAATCCCGCCCAATGCGCCCCCAAGCAAAAGACCAGACCAGCCGTCATAAGGAGGAGGCCCAGACATATAATCTTCGTGAATCGGTGCCACAACGGGCTTACCCCAAAAAGTCGCAGCTTTTGCTCCAGCTCCAGGCTCTCGCCAGTCAGATAGCCAGACGCCGGGATCACCTCCAGCAAAAGGTACAATACCAGTGCGCTGATGACATAAAACTGAAGGCTGTTTACATCGCCGGAAGCCTGAACCAGCTCCCTCTGGAAGTAATTCGCCCTAGGCAGGGAATAAGCCAGGTATCGCTGATTTAATTCTGCCTCCAACTCCGGAATCTTCTCCTCCAGGCCGGAAGCATGGAGAAGCTGATCCCCCGCATAGATCCCGGCCTGGGCTGCCCCCAGGATTCTGGCCCCTGCCAAAGTCAGCTCCTTAAACACCGCGCTTTCTAATCCTCCCGCGGAAAGAAGAACGGAAACCGGCGGGTTGGATCCATTCATAATCCCCTCTACCATTCCCTCCGGAACCTGCATGATTCCCATCACCCTTCCTTCCCGAAAAGCGCCCCTGGCCTCCTCCTCATCCATAAAAGCAAAATCACAAAGGCTGCTGACGCTGTCCAGGGAGCCCAGCATGCGGACAGCCATCTCAGCCATGGTATCCTCCTCCGGTAAAACCACTCCCACAGATATTCGTCCCAGGGTCGCCTCCCCGTTGAGCGCCTTACTGGCAGCGAAGGCAATGGTGCATAGCATCGCCATCAGCACCACTGCCCCCGCCGCCATATGAGGAAGACGCTTCCACGCCCGCTTAAACTCAATATTCAATATGTTAAGTCGTGCAGTCATTCCTTTCTTGTCATGCCTCCTGAAACACTCTTCATTCTAAGCTATAGCCCCAGACTTTCCAGAAGCTTTTCGCCATTTTCAATGATTTCCATGCCCAGACCTATCCATTCCATCTGGCTGGCGGAAATTATGTCAAAGGTTTCTCCAGATATCGGCTCAATGGCGCCCTCCAAAGGCCTTACATAAAGTTCTCCTGCCAGAGTGATATACTGTCCGGCAAATCCTTCTTCCATCCGAAGCTCCTCTATGCTGACATGGAAATTCTTTCCCTTCTCCAGCTGATCCACCTGGCCAGACAGGGAAATCGTCCCCAGTTTCTGCCGATCTGCCATAACATCCGCCTGAATGTGGAAGCTGCCGTCCCCAATCTCATAAGTGGAGGTGTAGGTCCCGCCAAAGGACTCGTCAATCGCATTGATGTCCAGGGAAATATCATCTGTCAGCACAGTATCATCATAGCTTCCGTTCCGGAGAATATTCATGGTAATGTGCTCCCCCTCAGAAGACAGGTCCACCATTGCCTTCATATTCTGAAGCCGGTAAACGCCGCCCTGCAGCTCCAGGTTAAAAGCCACATCCACCACCACCCCATCGTCCGTGATGGTGGTGACGCCGGAAAATGCCGCCAAATCTCCCTTCTTCGTCAGATAAACCTCCATATTCACATCACTCATGGATTGATCCAGAATCTGAATCAGCTCATCCACCTGCTCCTCCAGATCTGCATACGTCTTTTCCGCCTGTTCCTCCGGACTTCCCATGTCAAAGCTCTGGCCCATAATCGCATTGATCTCCGCAGTCATCTGCAGCTGTCGGACAAAGTCATCCCGAAGGGTCTCATCTTGGAGAAAGAAATCTGAGGACTCCTCCAAGAAATGGATCATGGAATCCTTGCTGATGAAGGTGGTATAGCCCTGGCAGTCCATCTCCTTGCCATCCACCGTAAAGGCTTTCTTCTCCCCCTTTTCCACAGTCAAAGCTTCCTGGAACTTGACCTTGGCCTGGCAGCCCTCCCGGTAGCGCTCCATCAGGGCTTCCATGTCAAAAGGTTGGTTTCCCCCGCCTTCGCCGCTCTCCGCAATCTGCTGAGAGGCGCGCTCCATCAGGGCGGCGTAGGCGTCAATGTCAAATCCTTGCTGTTCCATGAGCGGTCCTAAAAACGGGGACTCCTTCATCCGATCCGCCAGCCCGTCACTAACATCAAAGAGAAATACATTGGAAGAAAGCTGGGGTATGGAAACCAGCACCTTTTCCTCTCCATAATATGCGTCAATATTCACCAGGTCCATGCCACCGTAAATCACCCCTGCGTCAAAGGCTACTGTCTGGGTAGAGGGGCTGCTCTCTGCCGTAAACCGCAGGCCGCTCTCCCGAAGCATATCCACCCCCGGGAGGGAGCTTCCGGATAAGGTCAGTTCAAAGCCCTCTTCGATGTCCTCACTGTTAAGCATTTGGGATAACTGGGACCAGCCGAATATCTCCTCTCCTGGGGAAACCTGGCCTTCCTCTGAAAAAGCCTGCTCAAAGGCATCGATCACCTTCTCCTTGGGCGACTTGGCATTCATCATCACAGCCGCCGCGCCGATCCCGCACACGGCTACTGCCGCCGCGCCGATGACAATCCATTTCCCCTTGCCCTTTTTCCCTTCCTCTGGCGCGGCCTGGGGGATGACCGGTTCTCCGGTCTCAGTCCGATCTGCCAGACTGATTTGCTCCGACGAGGCGCTGGTCTGGCCAGCAGTATTCTCTGCCTCTGGTTCCTTCACCGGTATCTGGGAGGCAGCTTTGCCATCCGTCCCAGCCTCTCCTGATGCCGGCGGCAGCTCCTCCTGCCCTATAGGCCCATTACAGTGGGGGCATGTTTTTACCTCCTCCGATATTTCTTCCATGCAAAATGGACATTTCATCTTTTCACTCCTCCTCATTTCTTCTACAGGTTCTCAATTTATGGCCTTTCCTCAGAACCAGCTATTGATCGCGGTTATGGAACTGGGCGATCAGCGAGCTGGCCGTCTGCTCCCTCCCGATCTGGTGAAGGCGACCTTCCCTCAGAACATAGAGCATACTGCAGAGAGACAATTCATCCATTTCATGGGAAGTCAGCACCACGATCCCCCCTCCCTGCATATAAGCCTGAAGATATTGCCGGATAGCCTCCTTGCACTCTAGATCCAGGGCCGCTCCCGGCTCATCCATAATCAGGCAGGAGGCATGGTTTGATAAGGCGCAGGCCAAACTTAGCCGTTTCTTCATCCCGCCTGAGAGACGGCTTACCAACATGCCGCACATAGGCCGGAGCCCCAGCATGGCGGCGGGGCCATGCTCCAGATCCTCCTCCATCCGCTTTCTCCCCCCTTTATACCACAGGGATAGATTATCACGGACCGTAAGCTCCGGGATCAGCGGATTCTCCTGAGGCACATAGGCGATATAGTCATAAAATTTCCCGGGATGGGCAAACAAATCCTCCCCATCCACAATGAGGCTGCCTCCATCCGCCTTTTGGGCTCCGGCTAAAATGGAAAGAAGTGTGGTTTTTCCGCAGCCATTGCTGCCTACAATTCCCAAGCAGCTTCCCGGCCCAGCCTTCAAGTCCACACCTCGTAATATCTCCCGCCTGCCATATGATTTTCTGATTTCTTTTGCCTCAAGCATAATGATTTCTGCTTCCTGTCTATTTGATTTGTACCGTTTATTCACGGCCTCAGGCTGCGAATAAGGGATATATTTTTATTATATCACATTCTGTGAGAAATTGCACTATGGGATTTCCACAATGCGCTGTGAAGCTCCGCCTCCATACTGCAGAAGTTACTTTTCGACAAAACCTTGATAAGTTTTTACAATTTCCAGTTGACAATTCCCCAAAACTATATTATACTACCATAGGTATCGAGGCGTGGCTCAGTTTGGTAGAGCGCTGCGTTCGGGACGCAGAGGCCGCGTGTTCGAATCACGTCGCCT
>CATJIO010000086.1 GCA_949740725.1 uncultured Lachnospiraceae bacterium
CTCTTCCTTCTTTTTTTCTAACCCCCCAAAAAAAAAATTTACTGTTCATCCCCAGAAGATCGGCGTAAACAATAAACAAAAAGGCTGCTGCATCTGCAGCAGCCCAGGTTCCTCACTGGATCTCGACGATAACCTTCTTATCATCCTTGGATGCAGCGGCCTTGACCACGGAACGAATGGCTTTCGCGATTCTTCCCTGCTTACCGATTACTTTTCCCATGTCAGAAGGATTAACCTTGAGTTCAATCAAGGTATCCTCCCCTTTCAGGCTTTCGGTAACGACAACTTCGTCGGGATTATCCACAAGCGCCTTTGCGATTACTTCCACTAACTCTTTCATAAAATCACCTCAAGCATCACAGGAAATACCTCGCGGGATAACCTGTGAATCATAACTCCACGACTACTGGATGCCTGCAATCTTTAACAGCTTTGCAACCGTCTCAGTGGGCTGAGCGCCATTGGCTAACCACTTCTTCGCCGCTTCCTCATTAAACTTAATGGAGCTGGGATCAGTGTTCGGATCATACGTACCGATCTCCTCGATAAACCTTCCATCTCTGGGAGAACGAGAATCGGACACAACGATTCTATAGAAAGGAGCCTTCTTCTGACCCATTCTTCTTAATCTCATCTTTACCATGCTTATTCACCTCCTGAATCATAATAATAGAAACTGATTATCTGCAGGCGGCTACTGTAGCCGCTGCAATTTATCTAGCAATGCAATATGCATAACTATCCACATTCAATGGGGGCTAGCTTCGCCCTTCATGCTCTTTAGAAAGGCAGTTTAAACTTGCCGCCCATCAGGCCGCCCAGGCCGCCCTTTCTCCTGCCTCCACCCATCATGCCAGGCAGCTGCTTCATCATCTTCTTCATCTGGTCAAACTGCTTCACCAGACGATTTACCTCGCTGATATCCACGCCAGATCCTCTGGCGATCCGCTGCTTCCTGGAAAGATTCATCAGAGAAGGATTCGCTCTCTCCGCTGGAGTCATAGAGAGGATTATGGCCTCTACCCGGGCCATGTTTTTCTCGTTCTCATCTGTATCCAGATCTTTCAGCTGGCCCATGCCCGGCATCATGCTCATAATGCTGGCCATACCGCCCATCTTCTTGATCTGGTTCATCTGATCTAAGAAATCATTATAATCGAATTCCGCCTTGCGGATCTTCTGACTTAATTCCCTGGCCTTCTCCTGGTCGACCTCCGCCTCCGCCTTTTCGATGAGGGAGAGGATATCGCCCATGCCTAAGATCCTGGACGCCATACGGTCCGGATAAAACTGCTCAAGATCGGAAAGCTTCTCTCCCATACCAATATAGAGGATAGGCTTTCCTGTAACGGAACGAATAGAAAGCGCCGCGCCGCCTCTGGTGTCGCCGTCCAGCTTGGTGAGAATCACGCCGTCGATACCCACCTTCTCCTGGAACATACCAGCTACGTTCACCGCATCCTGTCCGGTCATGGCATCCACCACCAGAATGGTCTGATCCACAGCAAGAGAAGCCTTTAGCTCAATCAGCTCATTCATCATGTCCTCATCCACGTGAAGCCGTCCCGCCGTGTCCAGGATAACCACATTCATGCCATTTTTCGCCGCGTGCTCCATCGCTCCTTTGGCAATGTTGACCGGTTTATGCTTATCTCCCATGGAAAACACAGGAACCCCCTGCTTCTCCCCATTGATCTCCAGCTGCCGTATAGCAGCGGGCCGGTAGATGTCGCAGGCCACAAGGAGGGGCTTCCTGCCCTTAGCCTTTAATTTGCCGGCAATCTTTGCTGTGGTGGTGGTCTTTCCTGCGCCCTGGAGACCAGCCATCATAATGACGGTAATCTCATTGGGAGACTTCAACGCAATCTCCGTGGTCTCGGAGCCCATCAGCGTTACCAGCTCCTCGTTTACGATCTTAATGACCATCTGGCCCGGGGTAAGGCTTCCCAGCACATCTTCCCCCACAGCACGGTCCTGTACAGCCTTAATAAACTGCTTAACCACCTTAAAGCTGACGTCCGCTTCCAAGAGAGCCATCTTCACTTCCTTAAGGGCGGCTTTTACATCAGCCTCAGTCAGGCGGCCTTTGCCTTTTAAATTCTTGAATACATTCTGCAGCTTATCCGCCAGGCTTTCAAATGCCATGAAGTGACCTCCTTTTTCCAGAGTGCGCCATAGCGCGCTCATCCTTCACCTGTGCTATCATACACGAAAAGAATGCGGGTGTCAAGTGTTATTTCTTTACAAGTTTAATGTAGCCCATAATCGCCAGCGCCGGCAACATCATAGCTATAGAAGTTTGGGAATAGAAGTCAATAATATTACCATACAAATTATTGAAATTGCCATCGGATTATGGTAAAATTGCTGGGGGTAATCTTGTCCATCATGTTACAGGATACCATAAAGTAGTTACAAAAATACCCATAATGGGGAAGGAGTAAACGTAATGAAAAAAACAATGAACCAATCCAAACTCATCTTTATACTCAATGGAATTTCCATTCTGGCACTTTTGTTTATGGTGATTCTTTTGTTTATTTCTAGCAGCGTCAACCGTCAGCTTAACAAGGCCAACGAGGAACGTTTCAGCCTGACGGAAAACGCCAATCGCTTTATGAATGGCTCTGCCTACCTGACTAACGAGGTCCGGGCCTACTCTTCCACAGGAAATCAGGAGCACTATGACAATTACTGGAATGAAATCAATAACCTGAAAAACCGGGATATCGGCGTGGCTGCCATGCAGGAAATCGGGATTACTGCCAATGAGCAGGGCATGATCGATCAGATGTCTTCCATTTCCAATAATTTAGTTCCCCTGGAAGAGGAGGCCATGAAAAACGTACAGGCTGGACACATGGAAGATGCCCTGGATTATGTCTATGGTTCTGATTATAATACTGCCATCACACAGATTAATTCCTTAAAAGAACAGTTTTTATCCACTCTCAACTCCCGCACACTGGCCGAGGTGGATTCCCTGTCCTTCCGCTCTACGTTTATCCAGGCGCTTATTATCCTTTCCGTGATCCTTGTGGCTGTCCTTCAGCTGGTGATTAATGCTGTCACCAAGCGGCGGATATTAAATCCCATCATTACGGTAAAGGATCAGATGGGTGAGATTTCTCAAGGTAACTTATCTGCCAGCTTTGACCTGGAGTCGGATACTTCCGAGATCGGCATGTTGGTGGAATCCATTTATGAGACAAAGCGAGAGCTGAAAAAATATATCCATGATATTGACTCGAAGCTGGCGCAGATGGCAGACGGAAAGATGGATCTCTCTATTGACCTAAACTATCGTGGGGAATTCCTGCCTATCCAAAATGCCATGAGCCGGATTTTGGACGCGCTAAATGCCGCCCTTTCCAATATTAACCGCACTGCTGCAAATGTTTCCGAAGAAGCGGAAAAGATGGCTACTGACGCCCAGGTGCTATCCCACGGCGCGGTAGAGCAGGCTTCGGCTGTGGAAGAGCTGTCCTCCAGCATCCAGTCCTTATCCGGCCAGGTAAACCGCACCTCCCAGGATGCCGGCACCGCCAGAAAGTGCTCCACCGACACAGCGGCGCAGCTTACTGCCTGCAACCAGAAAATGAAAGATTTAACCCAGGCTATGGAAGATATCTCTAATTCTTCCCGCCAAATCAGCGGAATCATTAAAATTATTGAGGATATTTCCTTCCAGACCAATATCCTGGCCTTAAACGCGGCAGTGGAGGCTGCGCGCGCCGGCTCTGCCGGAAAGGGCTTCGCTGTGGTTGCGGATGAAGTCCAGAGCCTGGCCAATAAGAGTTCTGCGGCCGCCCAGGATATTACCAAACTCATCGAATCCTCCCTACAGCTGGTGGAGCATGGAACTGCACTGTCCAACGATACTACCCAGAGCCTGGCCACTGGCGTCGCTGGCGCTCAACAGTCTACCCAGCTTATTGAGCGCATCGCCGATTCTGCGGTGCAGCAGGCGGAAATGCTGCGGCAGCTGACTGAAGGCATGGATCAGATTTCCAATGTTGTGCAGACCAATGCCTCCACTGCAGAAAAGTCCGCTGCCTCTGCCCAGGAGCTTCACAGCCAGGCTCAGGAGCTCAAGACCTCGGTGCAGAAATTCCGTCTTCGCCATTAAGCATTGAGAAAGAGAGAATGCTATTTATGCGAAAGGATCCACTTGCCACGCCTGTTGTGAAATGGGTCGGCGGCAAACGGCAGCTTTTAGATGATTTGGCGCCGCTGTTTCCCAAAAGAGTTTCCGCTTACTGCGAGCCCTTCTTCGGTGGCGGCGCCGTTTTATTCCACCTCCAGCCAAAGGTCGCCCAGGTAAATGACATTAATTCTGAGCTGATCCAGATGTACGAGGTGATCCGAGATAATGTGGAGGAGCTGATCCTTGCCCTGGGGGAACACCCCAATGAAAAGGAGCACTTCTACCACGTCCGCGATTGGGATCGGAATAAAGAACAATATGCCAGGTTAAGCAAGATACAGAAGGCCGCCCGGGTGATTTACCTGAACAAAACCTGCTACAACGGGCTATTCCGGGTAAATAACGCCGGGGAGTTCAATACCCCTTTCGGCCACTACAAGAATCCTAACATTGTAAACGCTCCTACGCTGCGGGCGGTCAGCGCTTATTTTCAACGAGCCCAGATAACCTTCAGCAGCGTAGATTACGCCCAGGTCCTTGCCCAGGTAAATCGGGGGACCTTTGTTTATCTGGATCCTCCCTATGATCCGGTTTCAGACACAGCTAATTTTACCAGCTATGCCAAGGGCGGTTTTGATCGTGCAGAGCAAATCCGTCTGCGTGAGTGCTGTGACCAGCTGAACCGGCGGGGGATCCGGTTTATGCTCTCCAATTCTGCCACGGATTTTATCCGGGAACAATACAAGTCCTACCATATTACCATCGTGAAGGCAAAGCGAGCCATTAATTCCAATGCCGCCAAACGGGGGCAGGTTGACGAAGTGGTGGTGAGAAATTATGAGTGAACACCCAAAGAGTCAAAATGACAAGGCATGGGAAGCCTTGTTCGAAAAATATGATATTTTATCCAGAATTGAATCTGCCGGGAGATTTATCATCTCCTCCGCCCAGATCAAAGAATACCGCGAGCCGCGGCTGATGGCAAAATTTGACCATGGGATCAATCTCCCCCGGATTTTCGCGGAAAACCATCTTGCCATTCTGCCCATCTCCCGGGGAGATTACGTTATCTCCCATTTTGAGGCATATCAGCCCTTTCCGCCGCCTGACCGCTCCATTGCCCGGGTCTTTCTGCCGGCGAATCTCCAAAGCCTGGACGCAAACCACATCCCCAGTGAAGCCATCGCCATAAACTGCGCCCTGGCATCCGGCATGCTTGCGGATTTTTTAGGAGAGGACATCCTCTATGCTACGGTATCCGGGCGCATGGGCTCTGGGCAGTTTGATTTTCAGATTCAGAATTCCCGCGCCAGACAGCCCCTTAAGGTATCCGTGAATCAGTCCCAGATCGAGATCGACGCCGCCTTTGAGGGTGTCCACAGCCTTGCCCTCTTGGAAGCAAAGCGGGATTTGGCAGAAGACTTTCTAGTGCGGCAATTATACTATCCCTATCGGGTATGGAGCAGCCGCATGACTAAGAAGGTGCGGCCGGTTTTCCTCGTTTATTCCAACGGAGTATTTCATTTCTACGAGTATGAGTTTCAAAACCCGGATTCCTATAATTCCCTGACACTCATTAAGCAGAAAAATTATTCCATTGAGGATACAGCCATCGCCCTCTCAGATCTGGAGGAGACCGTGAAGCAGACCTCCATTGTCCCAGAGCCGGCCATATCCTTTCCTCAGGCAAATCGCTTTGAGCGGGTGATTAACCTGTGCGAATTATTGAGCACACAGGATTTAAGCCGTGAACAGGTTACAGAGGAATACGCTTTTGATCTCCGGCAGACAAATTATTACACCGATGCCGCCAGGTATCTGGGCTTAGTGGAAAAGCATTACCGGGAATACCGGAAGCCCATCTATTCCCTCAGTCTTCTGGGAAGGCGGATCATGAATCTGAACTACCGGCACCGGCAACTGGCCTTCTGCAGGGCTATCCTTCATCACCGCCCCTTCCGGGAGGCGTTCCTTCTCTCCCTAGAAACTGGGACAGTGCCGGATACCTCGGCCATCGTCGCCATCATGCGGCGCTCTAACCTTTATAAGGTTGAAAGCATGAGCACCTACATACGGCGTTCCTCCACCATCAGCGGCTGGCTCCACTGGATGTTTGGATTGATCGATCTCTCAACCTACTAATTTCCAGATCGCAATGATAATGGAAAAAATCGCCACGGCCTTTTTCAGCAGTCCCTGATTGATCCTGGCCGCGCAGCTGCTTCCATAAAAAACCCCGATGCCGTGGGAAAGGAATGCAACCGCCAAAACTGGAAGAATTCCCAGCAAATCACACTGCATCAGATATCCCGCCGCGGCCGGGATACCGATAAATATGGAGTTAAACAGAGCAATGCCCACTGCTGTGTGAACCGGGATTCCCAGCAAGACCAGAAGGGGCATAACCAGCACAGGCCCCCCTGCGCCGGATAAGGAACAGACCGCGCCGGTGGAAAATCCCAGCAAAAGGGCCAGGAAAAGGCGTTCCTTTATGGGCGCTGTAGAGGTTTCATAGCTACAGGCGGACGCCCTTTCCTTCCGGCATAAAATCGATATCCCGGATAGCAGAACCACCAGGTACAGCAATATCTTTACCTGCTCTTCCGGAATGATCTGATTTAAATAGACCCCAAGGATTGCTCCGGCCAGGCTTCCAGCGCTCAGCCTCAGCCCGAATCCCACATCCAGATTCCCCGCCTTTTGGTAATTCCACGATCCCAAGATCCCGGATAAGATAAAGGCGGTAAAACTCAGCGCCAGTCCCTCAGATACCCTCATCTCCAAAACTGTGGTGTAGAACATGGGCAGGAGAAAGCCCGCCACTCCGCATAAGCCCACCAGCGCACCTACCGCCAGGTTTGCTACCGCTGTCATCAGCAAGATCATCATTGGTTCATGCCTTCTTTCTCCATATAGTTCTCAACCTCAACACGGATCCTCTCTTCATCCAGCGCCTTCACTTCCCGGTTTTCCATCAGGCATTTTCCACCCACTACCATATCCCGCACGTCCCCGGCTTCCCCACATTCAAATATGGTGTGCAACAAGTTCCCGCTAGGGATCAGACGGCCAGTGTCCAGGGAAATCGTAATAAAATCTGCCTTGTAGCCCTCCTTGATCCGTCCGCACTGCCCTACCTCATCGATGGCCGCCGCTCCGCCCTCAAAGAGCATCTGGAACAGTAGCTCAGCCGGCATGACTTTGGGATTTCTATTGGGAACACCATGGTAAATATTCATCAGCGAGCGGAATATACGCAGCTCATTCCACAGGCTTAACCCGCCGTGGGCCGCGCCGTCTGATCCAAAGCCCGGGAAGATTCCCCGCTGCACCAGATCTGGCGTGTCCGGCACAGCCTTCCCACAGTTGCTGAATGGGCAATGGCAGACCTTGACTCCGTACTTTTTGATTATCTCCTTCTCTTCTTCCGATAAAATCAGGCTGTGCGCCCCTAAAAACCGGGAAGACAGGACACCCATTTTCTCCAGATATTCATAAGGGCGCATACCTTCTCTCCGGATAATGCCGTCCACCTCTCCCTGATACTCATTCATATGAGCCTGCAGCATTGCCCCACGCTCCTTCGCGTGGCCTGCTGCCAGCTGGGTCAGATGATCTGAGCAGGAGTTCAGCGCCCGCAAGGAATAATACACCTTTAAATTTCCCTGGTTCTGCCAGCGATCATAGAGAGAATCCGTCTCCTTCACCGCTTGTTTTGCGTCCATAGCAATGGTATCCGGGAGCCCTTCCTCATCCATGGTGGAATAGGAAAGGCATCCCCGCAGGCCGCTCTCGGCGTACACCTCTGCCGCCGCGTCCATATGGTAGCTCCCTGCATCCACAAAGCCGGTTGTGCCGGATTTGATCATTTCCAGAGCAGCCACCTGAGCGGAAAGCCGCATTTTCTCTGGAGTCAGAGTGCTCTCAAAAGGAAGCATTACCCTGGTCCAGATAATGGGCTTGGCATCCAGGACCAGGCCTTTAAGCAGCTGCTGCCCAGTGTGCATATGGCTGTCGATCAACCCCGGCATAACCAGCTTCCCTTTCCCGCGGATCACCTTTTTTGCCGAAAAATCCCTCTCCCCATGCTTTACTACCGCTGTGATTTTTTCCCCATAAACAGCGATATCCAGATTCTTCTCCACGGTTTCAAAGTCTGTCATTACGGTAGCATTTTCAATCAATAAACTGCATTTCTCCATCCCTTTAGCCCTCTCTTTTCCTCATTTACATACACGCAATTCTTTGGCTGCTGCCTAATGCTCTTCTGTTTAGATTGCTCCGCTCAGCGTTAAAATCAGGGAATCCCACAGGCAGGATCCCAAAAATGTCCCGGTCATTACCAACAGTCCCACTACGACAATCTTCGGCCCCTGCTTGATAAACGCCTTCAACTGATCGCCGATGGCCAGACCCGCATATGCCCCCACCATGGTAAAAGGGGCGGTGAAATTAATCTTTGCCGCCGCGTCAATCACAAACAAACGGATGGGCGACAAGGGACACGCCAGAATCAAACCAATAATGGCACAGTATGCCACGATGGGCAATTTCAGAGGAATCATCTTTGTGCAGACCACCCCCAGCATCGCAATGGCCACCAGGACAGCAAGCCCTGGAAGGGACTCCAAAAATCCCACCTCATATCCAATATAATTTGCCAATCCAGTTCCACATGCGCCAATAACCAGTAAAAACAGCCATTCAATATATCTCATCCCGTTCACTCCTTTATCTGTTTTTTCTATAGACGTGATTATGTATTGTTTGCCTTCCCCAGCCGTCCAAGCTTAGGCTCCAGAATTCCATACAGCTTATCGCAAAGGGGAATAGCGAGAAACATATTGAGGTAAATCCCGGTAATTCCCGCCATCGTCTCTCCCACGCTTGCCAGTGTTTTAATCGTCTCCGCTGATTCTGGATAGATGGCGCATAGCGATGCGCTGGAGCTTGCCATCATAATGCCCGCGCCCACGCCGGAGGCCAAACCCAGCGCTTTCGGGTGAAACAGGCCGGTCATGGCCACTGCAGAGGCCATAATCCCAAAATAAATGGTGCCGATCATGCCGCCCACAATGTAAATGGAAAGGCTTCCTCTCGCCTCCGCTGAATCTGAACCGTAAATATTGTTAATTAGTGCCATGTGGTACTCTCGGTTGATGGAAAAACAGGCCCCCACTGCCTCCCTCTTCATTCCCAGTAAAATCGCCACCGGCAGCGCCAGAATAATGCCAAACAAATTTCCAAAGCCGTGGAGCAGCACTGCCGGCCCTGCGTTGATAATTGTTTCAATGTTCGCCCCTGCAGTGATCCCCAGCTTGGCGATAAAGGGTGCAATCCCTACAACCACCAGCTTTGACGCCGCCTTTACCTGCTGGTTATTCACGATCTTCGCTACCTGAGGGCCGCTGAGCACCCCAAGGATTATCGCGTAAAAGATAGGGAATAAAATAAACTTGCCCTTTCCCACCGGGATCTGAATCTGACCAATATTGTCTGCAATGAAGATAAAGAGAAAGGCCAGGAGATAAATTTTCCATTCCATCCCAATCCGCTGCCTCAGTGATTCATATCCGCCGGTCTCCTTCTGTTTTGCCATTTTTCTGTGCCTCCTTTTTTGTTTTTTCTCCTTTATTCTGTCGTTCTCATTCTGTTACCTGTATTTTATCGAAAAAATTACCATAAAAAAAGGACAAATGAGGAGTTTTCCTGTTTCTTTTCACAAAAAATATCCTCTGTTATCCTTGCAGGATAGACAGAGGACGGTTATACTTATGACAAAGGAAACATTACACGAGAGAAAACCAGAAGGAGGAAGCCCCTGATGACACTGAAGGAACTGGAAGAGGGAGTGCCGGAATTACTCAGTTACACAAAAACCATGCCGCCCCAGCTGCGTCAGTTTGCCCACGTGAAGGTTCACCCTCCAGGCAGCCTGATCCATCAGAAAGATGTTGAATTAATGTACCTGGGCATTGTGGCCAAGGGGGAAAACCGGGTCATCAATGAATTTGAGAATGGGAAAATCTATATGATCGAAACTAACCGGGCCATTGATTTTATCGGCGAGGTTACCCTGCTAGCCAATCAGCAGAAAACCTCGGTCACCATTGAAGCCCTCACAGCCAACACCGTTATCTATCTTCCCCGCAGGGAGGCGGAGCAATGGGTAAATACCGATATCCATATCCTGCGCAAAATGGCAGAGCACACTGCCTTTAAACTGTACCGCTCCTCTTACAACAATGGCTTGAAGCTCTACTATCCGCCGGTATTCCTGCTGGCGGACCACCTGGTCCGCCTCTATGAGCAGGCCTTTGCCGATATGCCTGTTCAGGGACTCTCCTCCGTCGGCCCCTTTGTCCTGCAAAAAACCAGGGAGCGGCTGGGAGAGGAATTAGGCATGAATATCAAAACCCTTGACCGCGCCATCCGCACCATGCAGAAGGAGGGATATTTCTCACTGGTCAAGGGGAAAATCTCCTTTACCCGCGAAGACTATAAGCGGATAAAGGAATACCGGGAAACCTTCCAGGGGTAGGTTTCTGAATTGGGATTTTTACTTCATACGCTGCATACTCATGGTCAACGTGGTATCCCAGCTTTTCCGCCAGGGCAACAGACCATAGGTTCTGGGCATCCCAGCTGGGATCCCAGCCTCGCTTGAGACATTCTAAAATCAACTTTGCCCCGCAGACACAGGCAAGCCCCCTTCTCCGGTAATCTTCCCTGGTGTCGATCTCCACCTCTATGCCCCCGCGGTAGCTGGAATAGGAGGAGGCTCCGGAGACCGGAACCCCATCCTTCAGGATCACGGCCCCCAGACCGTATCTCTGATAATGGGCATAGGAATCATACTGGGCAACCCAGTCCCTGCACCAGGGGATTTCCCGGCAGCGCCAAAATAATGGCTCATCCATCATCTGCAGCTGATATCCATGGGGCAGCCCATCCACAATCCCCTGAAGCAACTCCCGGTTAAATCCACCAGGTTCTTTTTGGATAGCATACCGGGTAACCCGGAAGGCCTTGCTCCCGTAACATGCCTCCATCAAATCTGCCCATTCCCTGGTCTGAGGAACCAGGATCATAAACTCCCGATCATGGAATATCGCCTCATTAAGCAGCATTTCCCTAGAGGGTTCGCCGGCAAAAAAGCAAAAGTCTCCCAACTGTGCCACGGCAGAGGATGGCATGATGGGGGAATCCCCATAGATTCTTCCCATCACCCCCTGAAGTCAGGACCAGATCATCGTCTCCTGCCATCCGGAGAAAAGAGAGGCTGCTTTTTCCGGCTGCTTTAGTTCAACAATCACATCCATAAATTACTCCACAGCTAACAGATCAAAACGACAATGCTTAGATTTTAAATCTTTACTTCATTCTCTCAATGATCTCATTCGCCTTACGGTAGATCTCCTCCGGATCCTCATGGACGTAAAACTGATTGTCCTCATAGAGAATCTGCCCGTTGATCATGGTAAGTTTTACATTCTCCTTGCTTCCGCTATAAACCAGATTTTTTACCACATGATTCAGAGGCTGCATATTGGGACGGTGAAGGTCTATCATAATCAGATCCGCCAGCTTCCCTTCTGCCAGGCAGTCGCAATCCGTCAGCCCCATAGCCTTTGCGCCGCCCGCCGCGGCCATCTGGAGAACCTTCTCCCCTGGAACGGCGGCGGCATTATCCTCCTTCAACTTGGCAAGTCCAGTGACTAAAAACATCTCCCGGAACATATCCAGACAGTTATTGCTGGCCGGGCCGTCGGTGCCGATGGCCAGATTAATCCCCCGGTCCATGATGTCGCTAATCCGGGCAATGCCGCTTGCCAGCTTGGTATTGGATCCTGGATTGGTCACCACTGACAGGCCCCGCTCCTTAAAAATATCCAAATCCTCGTCGGTCATATGCACACAGTGGTAGCCTCCGCCCCCATGCTGGAAAATCCCCAGGGAATCCAGATAAGCAGTGGGGGTTTTGCCGTGGCGTCCCTTACACTCTTCCACCTCACGGCGTGTCTCCGAATTGTGGGCGTAGACCGGGGCCTGGTACTTCTCTGCCAGGGCGGCCACCCCCTTTAACCGCTCCCGGGATGTGGTGTACTCCGCGTGGAAACCAAGACAGTAGCGGATTAACTCATGGTACTGATTGTAGGTGAGATAGTCCTTCTCCAACTCCTCTACAGAGGAGACAAAATCATTTAACCCGCTGACCATCACTGTACGGAAGCCGCATTCTACCGATGCCTTAGCGATCATCTCCGGGTGGAAATACATGTCAAAATTAGCCGTGATTCCACTGGTCAGGTATTCCAGGATGGCAAGCTTGGAAAGCCAGTAAATATCCTCCGGCGTCAGCTTTGCCTCCATGGGAAATACCTGCTTATTCAGCCACTCCTGGAGAGGCAGATCGTCCGCATAACTGCGAAGGAAAGTCATGGCTGAATGGGTGTGGGCGTTTTTAAAACCTGGCATCAGAAGGTTTCCCTCTGCGTCGATTTCCCGATCCCAGGAAACCTTTGGAGGGCTTGATGGGGAAGGGCCAATATAGGTGATTCGTTTTCCCTCCACCCAGAGCTCACCGGAGAGAATATCTGTACTGTCATTCAAAGTCAGGATTCTTGCGTGATAAAAACGAATATTCATAGCTACCTCTTTCCTTTATCGTAGATTTCCCCAAGGGCGCGGGGCGCGCGGTTGTACTTGGAGAAGAAAATCAGCAGGAGCAATGTCACTACATAGGGCAGGGTCATCACCAGATCCGAATAGCTGCTGGGCATTTTAAGCTTCTGCACCAGGTAATATCCGCCGGAACGGGCAAAGCCGAACAGCAGGCAGGAGCCCAGGGTAGGAAGGATGGTCCAGTTTCCAAAGATCAGTGCCGCAATAGCCAGATAGCCGTAACCCACATAAATGCTGGAGGAAAAATTCGCGGATATTGAATAGGCGAAGCTGATTCCCGCAAGGCCAGATAAACCGCCGGACACCATAACCGCAATCAGGCGGACCTTCGCCACGTCCACACCAGCAGCGTCCACCGCGTGAGGGTTATCCCCACAGGCTCGCAGGTTCATGCCGTAACGCGTCTTACTCATTACATACCAGGCGATAATTGCCGCCGCGACGATGATCAGCTCAAAAGGATAAATATCCTTAAATACTGCTCCCAGCACTGGAATGCGGCTAAGGCCGGGGATGGTAAGCTTCGCGGATACTCCCAGAACAAATTTATCGGAAGCAGCCCCAAATACGGTGCGGTTTAAAAATTTCGTCAAAAAGGCGGTCAATGCCATGGCAAGGATATTGATCACCACGCCGCTGATGGTCTGATTTGCCTTAAAGCGGATGCACAGCAGCGCATGGAGGAGGGAATAGGCCGTGCCTCCAAGGATGGCAAAAACCATGGCCAGATAATAGGGAACCTGGGAGCTTCCGGAAAATGCAGACGCCGCCAGCACCGCCGCCAGGGCGCCGGTAAATGCCCCCACCCCCTGGAGCCCCTCCAAAGCCAGATTGGTGATCCCGCTTTTCTCACTGTAAATCCCGCCAATGGCCATGATAAATAAAGGCAGGGAAAAGGACAGTCCATCTATGATAATTCGTTCCATCAGCCATTCCCCCTTTCCTCAGGATTCTGGTTCTTCTCTGAAGCTTTTCTCTTCTCTTCCTTCAGCTCATCTTGAAAGGATTTTACCTTGTACTGGATAAATGCGCCGCATGCGGCAAAGAGCAGGATCACTCCGGTAATCACCGAGGCAATCTCCGATTCCAACCCAGAGGCAGAATTCATATAGGTGCTTCCCTTGCTGATCACCGTAATCAGAAAAGAGGAGAAGATGATGCCGATAGGGTTGCTGTTTGCCAGCAGAGATACAGCGATAGCGTCAAAACCAGCGCTGGGCAGCACCTTGGGCTGAATGGAGCCAAAATAGCCCAGATAATAGGTCACTCCCGCCAAGCCTGCCAGAGCGCCGGAAAAGATCATGGCCATGACGATATTTTTTCCCACGTTGATTCCCGCATAGCGGGCCGCGTTCCGGCTGGTTCCCACACATTTCAGCTCATAGCCGAACGTGGTCCGATCTAGGAGGAATTTCACCAGAAATGCGGTGAGGATCGCCAGAATGATGCACAGGGGAATATCAATTTTTAAATTTCCTACAGGCGTATCCATCATAGACAGCCTCGCCGCCTTGGAAACCGCGTTAGACTGGCGGGATACTGGATTGACATAGTAGGTATTGATAAAAAAGCTGATCACATACTGGGCAATATAGTTAATCATAATCGAGGACACAACCTCATTAATATTAAACTGATATTTCAGCCATCCGATGAGCCCTCCCACCATAGCGCCGGTGAATATTCCCACCGCCAGCACCAGAGGCTTTGCCAGAGGCGCGCTTAAGGAGCTATAGCCGATGGTAAGGGTGGCAATAAAGCCCGCAGTCAGCATCTGTCCGGATACGCCGATATTAAACAGCCCGGCACGCAAGGCCACCGCCACCGCCAGGGACGCAAAGAGCATCGGCGTCCAGGCATTCATAAAGCTGGCGAAATCCGTCAGAATATTCTTATAGCCCGCATAAGATGCCTTAGGCAAAAGTCCGGAGCCCTGAAGTAAATTTTGGTATGCGATCAAGGGATTCTTGCCCTGGAACAAGATAAGCACCGCCCCGGCCAGAAGGCTTAAGAAAATCGCGAACATCGGGATGGTAACTGCCTGATAGCGTTCATTTCCCAGAAGCCGGACTACGCCCCTCTTTATGGTTTTTCTACTGTTCTCCATCCCGTTTCACCCCCATCATAAATTCTCCCACCTCATTGGTGGTCAGCGATTTGGCGTCGGCGATCTTTTGGATCCTGCCATTATAAATCACGCCGATGGTATCTGCACAATTCATAATCTCATCCAGCTCCAGAGAAATCAGCAAAATCGCCTTGCCTGCGTCCCGCTCTTTAATAATCTGCCGGTGAATGTTTTCAATGGCACCGATATCCAGCCCCCTGGTGGGTTGCACGAAAATCATCAAGGGCGATTGCAGCTGGATTTCCCGGCCGATGATAGCTTTTTGCTGATTGCCTCCGCTCATGGAGCGGACAATGGTCTTGATCCCCTGGCCGCTTCGGATATCATAGCGCTCAATCAGCTCATTGCCGTAGCGGTCTAGCTCCGCCTGATTCAAAATCCCCCTTTTGGAAAAAGGCTCTTTAAAATAATCTTTCAGCGCCAGATTCTCTTCCAAGGTAAAGTCCAGCACCAGGCCGAAACTCTGGCGATCCTCTGGGATATAGGAAATCCCGGCCAGCGTCCGCTTTCGGATGCTGTAATGGGTGATGTCCTCCCCCTTTAGCAGGATAGAGCCCTCCGCCGCCTTTTCCAACCCTGCGATCGCGTCGGCAAGCTCTACCTGTCCATTTCCGGAAACCCCGGCGATAGCCAGGATCTCTCCGGCGCGGATAGAAAAGGAAACATCCTGCACCACAGGAAAGTGATCCTGATTTTTCACTGTCAGATGCTTCACCTCAAGAATCGTAGGACCAAACTCTGGCTCCTTCTTCTCCACCTCAAAGGATACCTCCCGTCCTACCATCAGGTTAGCCATCTTTTTGGTGGAGGTGGAGGCCACATCCAGCACATCCACCAGCCGTCCCCGGTTTAATATGGCGCACCGATCCGCCACCTGTTTGATCTCCTCCAGCTTATGGGTAATCAGGATGATGGTCTTGCCGTCCTTCTGTAGCCCCCGGATAATCCCCAGCAAAAACTCGATCTCCTGGGGAGTCAGTACAGCCGTGGGTTCGTCAAAGATCAGGATCTCCGCCTCCCGGTAAAGCATTTTTAAGATTTCGACCCGCTGCTGGATCGATACATTGATGTCTTCGATGATGTCCGTTGGATTTACCTCCAGACCATACTTCCGGGATAATTCCCCGATCTTCTGGTCCGCCTTTTTGATATCCACATAAGGCAGGATCCCAAAGAGCTTGTCCTTGCTCTTTAGGCCCAGGATAATATTTTCCGTAATGGTGTAATTCTGCACCAGCTTAAAATGCTGGTGCACCATACCAATATTCAGCTTGGTGGCATAATTGGGGGAGGTAATTTTCTCCTTCTTTCCCCGGATGTAGATCTCTCCCTCATCCGGCTCATACATCCCAAACAGCATGCTCATCAAGGTGGATTTCCCCGCGCCGTTCTCTCCAAGAAGAGCGAAGATCTCTCCCTTCTTAATCTGCAGCGTCACATCATCATTCGCTACAATGCCCGGAAAACGCTTGGTAATATGCTTCATCTCAATGATATATTCAGACATGGCCATCCTCCTAGTTTCCCATATCGCTCAAATGTAAAAAAACCCCGGCTTATATTTATATATAAGCCGGGATCCGTTGAAATAACGATTCAGACAGCGTTGTGAAATCTGGCAGAAATTTAGGCTACAAGCGAGCTTGGCGCCAAAATTTTGTCCGATTCCCCGCCCTCTAAAAGATCATTATTTATTCCAGGCCAGGAAAGCTATCAGGCTGGATGTTGTTGAAGTTTGCCGCTGGCACGATGGTTCCGTCCTTCACCAGCGCAAATGCCCCATCCAGCTTCTCAACGGTTTCTGCAGACATTTGATGTCTTCCTTCTGCCTTCACAAAGCCGGTAGAATCGGTATCTGCGCCTAAAAGCTCGTTGCCACCCTTAAATGTGCCCTCTGCAATAGCCGTCAGCTGCTTTTCTACGTTCATGCCCATTACCTTCAAGCCAGAAGTCAGGATAATGTTGGAATCGCCGTTGGCGCCGTCGTCAAACTGATCAACATCACAGCCAACTACCTTTACCTCCGTAGCTTCCTTTGCCGCGGTGAACACGCCATTTCCGGATCCACCTGCTGCCACAAAGATGATATCGCAGCCCTCATCGATGAGCGCCTGTCCAACTACCTTGCCAGTAGCCTCGTCAGCAAAGCTTCCCACGTAATTGCCTCCTACATTGGCATTGGTTACATCGGTTCCCGCGTAGGAAGGAAGCTCTACCACCTCAACCCCTGCGTCGAACTTTGCGTTGGCATAGTTTACGCCAGATTCAAAGCCGTACTGATAATTTACATTGGAAGGATAGGCGATGCCATTTACCACGGCAACCTTCTTGGTCTTGGACTCTAAAGCAGCCGCAAGTCCTGCGAAGAAGCCGCTCTCCTGCTCCTTAAAGGTCATGGCGTACACATTATCACAGGTAACTTCCGTGCCCTCCGCATCCGTAGGATTAGAGTCCACCAAGATAAAGTTTACCTCTGGGTTATCGGTGGCAATGCTGCCGATAGCGGCAAACTGGAAACCGCAGCATACAATCACATCATAATCCGCTACAATATCGGCGACTGCCTGGATTGCCGCGGCAGTATCGCCAGTTTCCTCTCTTACCGGGGTAACGGTTGCGTCGGGATGGGACTCGATAAACGCCAAAATACCATTGTAATTGTCCTGGTTAAAGGAACCGTCATCCACACCAGAGGGACTGCTGACAATGGCGATCTTTAAGGCGTCGCTCGCCGCGTCAACCGCCGGCGCGTTTGTCGCCTCTTCCTCCGCGCCTTCTGCTGGCGCTGCCTCGGTAGAAGCAGCCTGGGCCGCTGTGGTTTCCTGGGCGGATCCTCCGCCACATCCGGTCACCAGGGCGCTGATCATGGCGGCACTTAACAACATGCTCAATACTTTTTTCATAATGCTCTCTCCTTATCTGTTTTTTGAATCCCAGAGGCATGTCCAGAATACAGTTCCAGAGATCTCTATCCATTGCCCCTGGCATTACCCTTTATTTTTACTACAATTTCTTACAAAATACAACTACTATTTCTTTAACCCCTTGAAACTTTCCGTGTAAGGCGCCCGGAAAATTCCCTGTTCGGTGATGATTCCGCTGATTAAAGAATGATCTGTCACGTCAAAGGCTGGATTATAGCACTTCACTTCCTCCAGCGCCATGGGCTTCTCGTAAAATTTCCTCTTGATCTCCTCCGGGCTTCGCAGCTCAATTTCGATGTCTGCGCCGGTCTGGCAGTTTAAATCAATGGTGGAACTGGGGCCAAGGACATAAAAGGGAATATGATAATAATTTGCCAGAATCGCCACGCCACTGGTGCCGATCTTGTTGGCCGCGTCCCCATTAGCCGCCACCCTGTCGCAACCCACAAAGCAAGCCTGCACCCAGCCGTTTTTCATCACCAGACTTGCCATATTGTCGCAGATCAAGGTAACGTCAATCCCCGCCTTCTGAAGCTCGTAGGAGGTGAGCCTTGCCCCCTGAAGCAGCGGCCTTGTCTCATCGGCAAACACCTTGAAGTTCATCCCTTGCTCCTTTCCAAGGAACAGCGGGCCTAAAGCCGTGCCATACTGGGAGGTGGCCAGGGGGCCGGCATTGCAGTGCGTCAGGATACCGTCCCCGTCTTTTATCAGGGAAAGTCCGTATTCAGAGATGGCGCGGCACATCTTTCGGTCCTCTTCCTGAATCATCCGGCACTCTTTTCCCAAAAGAGCAATGATTTCCCTAACTGGAAGGCTGCCATGAGCCTTCACTACCTGCTCCATCCGATTCAGCGCCCAGCTCAAATTCACGGCAGTGGGGCGGGAGGAATTTAAGTAATCCTTATATTCGGTAAATTTCGTTAAAAATATCTCGTAATCTTCCGTATCAATAGTCTGCGCCAGCACATACATACCAAATCCGGCACAGATTCCGATGGCAGGGGCGCCTCTGACCTTCAGCTCAAAAATAGCGTCATACAGCTCCTTTGGCGTTTCTAACGTCAGATATTCTGTGGCATTGGGCAACTTTGTCTGATCGATAATCACCACGCTGCGCTCATCTGGCCCAAGTTTTACATTGTCAATATGGGTGATCTCTCTAAGTGCATCCATAGGTCTTTCTCCTTTCACGGTTCTATAAGATCAAATGCTTGCGCCTCTTCTGGGATGGAAAAGCCTGCTTTAAATGCGTTAGAAGAAAAGGCGGCTTCAACATCCTTTAACCCATAAAACTCCACGGGCGGAAGCTGTACAAGCCCTTTCTCCAAAAGCCGCAGCGCTGGGGCAAAGGGGCCGCAGCGGCTCCCTATGATGGTAATCTCGTGAACCGCGTAATAACTCATATCCACCAGTGTTTTTCCTGCATACGTACTTTTTAAAACAATGGTTCCCTGCCTGCGCACCAAGCGGCTGGCCAGCTCCAGGCCGGAAGGTGAGCCGGAGGCCTCTATCACCAGCGCAAAACTATCCCCCGTGTAAAGAACCGGATTTCCGAAGGCTTCAAACTGGGCCAGTTTTTCCGGATGCCTGCCAATAATGGTCAGATCCGCGCCGGAGAGATGAAGCACACTGGCAATCAGATAGGCCAGACGGCCATCACCGATCACAGCAATGCTTATATCTGGGTTGATATGTACCTGCTCCGGGATTTCCAGAGCAGCGGCCAGTGGCTCCGCCAGAAGGGCCTTCTTGGAGGAAAGCCCAGCCGGTATCTCATGGAGGAGATGGGTTTCCAGGGTCATATACTCACCAAAGCAGCCGTCCTTCCCATCTATGCCGATTACCTTCCTGTCCAGGCAGTGTTTTTCCCGTCCAGTCCGGCAGTAAATGCAGGATCCACAGCCGGCATTCAGCTCCCCCACCACCCTTTTCCCCACCCAGGCCGGGTCAGAGGAGATCTCCACCCTTCCCACGAATTCATGGCCCATGATCCCCTTAAACTCTGGCCGGTAGCCCTTTAAGATCTCTTTGTCGGTATTACAGATCCCGGCATAGTGGATGCGGATAAGGCTTTGGGTGTCCGAGGGAGAGGGCATGGGAAGATCTTCCCGGTAAATAGCCTTCTTCCCGTCAAAATAAATCCCCTTCATCGTCAGCATTCCTTCCCCATCTGGATAATGGCCTCAGTAATCAGCGCCTTAAACAGCGGCGCTACCCGATCAGCTGTCTCCTGTACCTCTATATGGCTTAAAGGCTGGTCAGTCATGCCGCAGGCCAAGTTGGAAATACAGGAAATGCCGCAGATCTTCATCCCCATGTGATTCGCCGCCACCGCCTCGCAGGCTGTGCTCATCCCCACTGCGTCGCCTCCTAGTATCCGGCACATCTTCACCTCGCTTGCCGACTCAAAATTCGGTCCGCTCAGCTGGATATAAACCCCTTCCTTTAAGGGAATCTCCAGCCTGGCCGCTGTATCGCGAATGATCTGGCAGAGCCCGCGGTGATAAATCTGGCTCATATCCGGGAAGCGGAGGCCCAACCGGTCTTCATTTGGCCCAATCAGCGGGGAGGGAACCAGACTGGCAATCTGATCGGTAATCATCATAAAATCCCCGGCCGCAAAATCAAAATTCACCCCGCCAGCCGCATTGGTCAGGAACAAGATCTCCGCCCCCATCATCTTCATCAGGCGCACCGGGAGCACCACGTCCTCCATGGCATATCCCTCATAATAGTGCACCCGTCCCTGCATCACCACCACAGGAACCTCTCCCACATACCCGAACACAAACCGTCCTTTATGTCCGCTTACTGTGGATACAGGGAAACCTTTGATCTCGTGGTAATCCAACGTCGCCTCCACACGAATAGAATCCGCGTAGTCCCCCAGGCCGGATCCCAGCACCAATGCTACCTTGGGTCGAAAATTGATTTTTGCGCGAAATGCTTCATAGCAATCTTGTAACCGCTCGTATGCTTTAGTCATACTGTATCCCTCCAATCCTTTCTTTGAGCGCGGCCAGATCATACTCCATTTTCCTTATGGCCTTTCCTGCGCCGATTTTTACCGCAGCAAAGGCAAAATCTGCCTTTGCTGTCGCTTACTCCTCATAGCCTGGAATCACCACCGGTTGGCCGCAGCTTAAGGCCATGTGGTAAATCTTTGCTGTATCCTCCGCGTAAACGCTGTGGATATAAGCCTGTTCCAACGTCTCTCCCACTGCTACAACCCCATGATTCGCCATCAGACAGGCATTTTTCCGCTTCAGGATAGGCACCGCGTTTAGGCCCACCTGCGCGCTCCCCTGCTCTGCATAGGGGCTGATCTCCAGCTTCCCCTTCAGGAATGGGATCATCTCGATCAAGATCACCGGAATCTCCTGATGATTTACAGCAAAGCTTGTGGCATATGGGGAATGGGTGTGAACCACTGCCCCCACATGGGGAAGATGCTTATAGATTTCCACATGCATCTTCCATTCAGAAGAAGGCTTGTGGCATCCTTGAATAACATTGCCCTCCAAGTCTATAATGACGATATCCTTCTCCTCCATAATACCGTAGTCGTAGGAACTGGGAGTAATCACAACCTGTCCCAATTCCCGGCAGAACACGCTCAGATTTCCGCTGGTGCCCGCCATCAGTTTTTCGTCATAGGCTTTCTTGGCAGTGAGAAGCACTGCCTGCTTGTATGCAGTTAATTGCCGCGAACTCAAACCCTATCACCCTCCATTTCTCATTGCTGTTCTTCACACTGCTGGTTCTATCGTTCTCTTTATTCGTGGAGCTTCCTTCCCTTTCCTGTTAATCACCCTTGTCTTTCCAGGAATCAAGCCCTTTACCAGAATCCGTTCCGTCAATCACCCTTGTCTTTCCGGCTGCCAAGCGCTTTGCCAGCTTGGGATCAATGCCTTCCAGAGGGCAGTCCAACACAAGTGTGTCAATATCCTCCAGGCCGCCTATCACATAAAGGCCATTACGGCCGATCTTGGTGTTGTCTGCCATGAGGATACAATACTTTGCCTGACGGATGACCTGGCGGCGGATCTCCGCCTCCTCTCTGGTGGAATCGGTAATCCCCGCCTCCAGGCTGACTCCGGCGCTGCTGATAAACGCTTTATTGATAAAGGTCTCTCTCATTTCATTCAGAACGCTCTTTCCTTCAACAGCAACCCGGTCCCGGTTCAGCTCGCCGCCATAGAGCACCAGGCGGATGGAAGCATTCTGCATCACCTCCGTAGCAACGGCAAGGGAATTGGTCATCAGGGTGATCTTCTTATCCCAATTTGCCAGCAGTTTTGCCATATGCAGGGCCGTGGTACTGCAATCAAGAAATATGGAATCCTTCTCCCGGATCAGCTCCAGGCTCCGGCTGCCGATCAGCGCTTTCTCCTCCCGGAGAATCTTGTTTCGGACCTTTACTGGCGTCTCTGTGCCATAGCCTTCATTCAAATAAGCGCCTCCATGGACACGGCAGAGGCGATCCTGCTTTTCCAGCTTTTCCAAATCCTTCCGGACCGTCTCCTCCGTAACTCCCATTTCCCTGCTTAAATCCGCTACCATGACCACTTTATTCTGTTCCAACATAGCCATGATATAGTCTGCCCGTTTTATGGCGTGCATAGGCTCCTCCTGATCCTGATATGATGAAAGTACTCCTACTGATAATCCTCGCCCTTCAAATAGCTGTAAAATGCAGTATTGCAGTACCGATCTATTGGGGTAACCTCCAGATCACCTGCCAGCTCCTTTAGCTGGGAAACCACGCTGTCCTTATTCTCAGGCAGGGCAAAGGGATGGATGGAATACATGCCATTAGTCACAACACAGTCCACGATCTGATGGTAGGCATCCTCTGGCATATCCGCTTTTGTGGTACTGTAAAGGGGCTGCCACCAGGAACCGTAGAGCAGGCCCACAGCCTCCTCATTTCCCTCGTTCTTCTTCGCAAATTCATTGATCACACCGTCGAAGCGAAGCATATCCTCAGTACTATTAAACTCCAGCTTTAAGTCATACTCTACCGCATACACCAGGTACAGATCGCCAAACTGCTTTACCTCATAAGTAGGGGTAGGATCCGGCACAGGGCCCCACTCCAGCAGGTACTGATAAATACTGATCTTTGGCTCCAGCTGGATCTTGGCATCGATGTTTTCGCTATTTAACAGTCCGATCAGCTGATGAGCATGCTTAATGTCTGAGTGGCCGTACTGCAGGGTCAGCTCTGGCAGGAAACGGGCATCATAAGCTGCAGACTTGATGCCGTAGCCAGTGGTAACCTGCTGCTCCACCGCTGTCTTTCCCACTTCGCTCAGCTGGCCGTCGTCAAAGATGATGAAGGAATTCCACATCTGGTCTACCTTGCCGTAGATATCCGGGTCGCTTGCCATGCCCAGGTAGTTTCTTCCATCGCCATTAGCCTTTATGATATTCATCAAAAGCTTCTCCGCATCTGCCTTAGTTAGCTCATCCTGAGCCGCCGCGAAGCCGCCCTCCTCTGGAGTAATCAAATCCACATCCATAGCGCAGGCGATATAGGCCCCGTCCGCCTCATCTGCCGGCGTGTCTACGCCGTAATACCCCAGACGCTCCTCAACTTTCTCCTGGGGATAGCTCAAAGCCAGCTCCTCATAATCCGCGGCAATCACCGCCGCCTTTACCCCGCTAGCCCAGGTAAGGTCTCCCTCCACCTCTGGCGCTTCCTCTCCAGCTACTTTCTTCAGATTCTCCGAAAAGCCGGAGGCATCAACGGTGCCGTCGGCCACTTCCACATCAAAAAACACACGCAAATACTCCTCATCCGCCGCGCCACTGCCCGCCTGGGAAGCCCCTTCCTCCGGCTTTACCTCTTCCGTCTCGGAAGCGGCTGCCGTGGTTTCTTCTGCCTCTGCAGCGTCCACTGCCTCTGTGGCAGTCTCCGAAGCCATGGTTTCTACAGCTGCTGTGGTCTGGGAATTTCCATTATTGCCGCAGCCACCTGCCATAAGTGCGGTCATAGAAGCAGCCGCTATGACGGTTATGGTCGTTAATTTTTTCCTCATCATATCCTCCTTCTGTGAGCTTTTCCGCTCTGCCTGTTTGCTTCTTTCATTATATCAGGACATCTGTGAAAAATCAACAATTTTCTTTGATTTTCTTTGATTTTTTTGGTTTTCTTTGTTTTTTTGCTCTTATTTGTTTTCTGAACATTGCTATCCAGATCAAAAAAGAGCCGGAAACCCTTTTCAATTCCCGGCTTACTTATACATTTTTGTCCCTTTTCCTTGTCCGTCTACATTGGTTCTTTCCGCTTCAATTTCTTCATCTTATCAAGAGGCAGGCTAAAAGTTTCCAATTTCCACTGCTTTTCCACTTCTTGGACTCCTTTCTCGAAAAGATTTGCCGGTTGCAAAGTTGATACTTTCGATTGGATAAATCGGCTTGCTAAATTGTGATAACCAGCGCCATAAAATTCCGCCATCAGCCCCAGTTTATCTGCAGCTGTTTCTTTTTCTCAGCACAGTCTGAAAGAGATAGATTGATGAGCGTCTGGTAAGGAATACCGGAAAACTCCGACTGTGCTTTAAAGTAGTCGATAGTGTCAATGTCAATATTAATGGTAATCTGTTTCTTCAGTTTATTTGCATAAGGATTTTTGCGAGCTTTACTGAAATCATATTCTTCCTTCATGGCAACACCTCCTATAACTCGTGATAATATTGTGTCTTTGTAACCGTTGCTTTTCTTGCAGATATAATGCGTATAACAGAATCCGATTCTCGATAACAGTGACATACCACAAGCAGTTTGGCCTTTTTGCTAAGACCTAATATAATAAATCTGTCCTCTTGTTCTGAGTGCTCCGGATCATCAATGATAAGAGCCTCCGTATCATAAAATACTGTCTGAGCCTCCTCAAAAGATATTTTGTGTTTCTTCTTAATTTTATTTCATTTTTGTTATTATCCCATTGAAATATTATGTCTTCCATAATTATATGTCAATACCTAAACTTGTTGATTCCGATAATCAGTAGATAAAGCACTCCATAACCTTCCATAATAGTGCCTTAAAAATTTTCAAAAATAGATAGCATTTCTCGCTAACTTGTGGTAGAATCATACCCAGGCAGTAACGAAGAGAGGAAATCTGCTTCTTTTTGGGATAGATTTCCGCCATTCTTCCTTTCACAGACTTGGGAAATCTAAGAAAACAGGCGCTCATTGGATGGAGCGCCTTATTTTATGCTGTTTGACTTATCATACATTTTTTGACGATAAATGGTGAAAAACCGATGAATTGAATAAAAGAAATTTTTCAGGAAAAACAAAGCCGCATCTGTCCTAATTATATGACAGATGCGGCTCTGTTGATAAAAATATATGCATGTTTTACAGAAGCTTCCCCCGAAGCTCTTCCCCGCTCTTTGGGGAAAGATAGGCCGGCGCGATATCGAAAACGGTCTTGCCTCCCTTCATTCCCTCCTGGTTCATGCGGAAGGCTGCTCTGGCGTAGGCGGTGAGCACGGCTCCGGTGAATTCCGGATTGGAATCCAAGGTCAGACGGTACTCGATCACATGGCTATGCTCCTTTTCCAGGCCGGTCCTGCCTGTGCGGATAACGCAGCCGCCATGGGGCAGGCCGCTGTGGTCCCTGGCCATTTCCTCCGCTGTGATAAAGTGCACCGTGGTGTCGTAATCCGCGAAATAATTGGGCATGGTCTTGATCTCTTGTTCAATTCTGGCGATATCGGCTCCTTCTTCCGCCACCACGAAGCATTCTCTGGTATGCTTCTGCCGGGTGTTCAATTCCGGATTAGAACCGCTGCGCACGGCCTCCACAGCCTCAGGTACTGGGATGGTGTACTGTCTGGCATCCATTACCCCATGGATGCGGCGGATCGCGTCAGAGTGCCCTTGGCTGACGCCCTTTCCCCAGAATGTATAATCATGACCTTCCGGCAAGATAGCATTGGCGTAAAGGCGGTTCAAAGAGAACATTCCCGGATCCCACCCGCAGGAAATGATCCCCACCTTTCCCCCTGCCTGGGCGGCAGCATCCACCGCGGCGAAATGCTCCGGGATCTTCGCATGGGTATCAAAGCTGTCCACAACATTGTACAGTTTCGCGTATTTCGGAGTCTGCTCGGGCAGATCGGTGGCGCTGCCGCCGCACAGGATCAGCACATCCAACTGATTCTCCATGTGATCCAGCTGATCTGCCGGTAAGACCGGCACTCCCTGGGTTCGAATCTCCACTGACTCCGGGCTACGGCGGGTAAAGACAGCCGTCAGCTCCATATCTGGATTCTGACCGATGGCGCTCTCTACCCCTTTCCCCAGATTTCCATATCCTAAAATTCCGATTCTGATGCTCATAAAATCTACTCCTCCGTTTATCTATCAATGTTACGCCAGTATCCTGCAAGGCGTCTTTGTGAATGCAAGGCCCAGGAGTTCCTATCCACAGCCAGGGATCCATAAGATCATGCACCTTTTCGTATTTTATCACAAATTATCCATTTGTAAAGCAGAAGCTTTCCGAAACAGCACATACCCGACGAGAAACAGCAGGGTCAGTATGGCTACGCCGGCATTAGCCGCTCCGGTAGCCTGAGCTACCACCCCCACCAGAGTGGTTCCCAGAAAGGATGCGCCTTTCCCGCAGATATCATAAATGCCGAAATATTCTCCTGATTTCTCCGCTGGGATGATCCGGGCGAAGTAGGAGCGGGACAGGGCCTGGATCGCGCCTTGGAACATCCCCACCAGGATAGCCAACAGCCAAAATTCCCAGGGCTTATCCAGCTGAATGGCGAAGAGGGATATGCCGATGTAAGCCAAGATACAAAATTTTAGCAATCGGGAGGTTTCCTGTTGTTTGGAAAAATTGGCAAAGATCAGCGCGCAGGGAAATGCCACTACCTGGGTAGCCAGTAGCGCCAGCAAAAGCTGACTGGAATCCAGGCCCAAAGCGCTGCCGTAGGCGGTGGCCATCTCGATGATGGTGTACACCCCGTCAATGAAGAAAAAGAATGCCAGAAGATACAAAAAGATCGGCCTTTGTCCCCGGATATCGCCCAGGGTTCTGAACAGCCGTTCAACGCTGGCCCTCACCGGGCGCTTGGGAGGATCCACGTAATGGCTCTGCTCATAGCTCCTCAAGAGAGGAATGGTCATCAGGATCCACCAGACGCCATTGAGAATGAATACCAAGGTAACAGCCGCCTTCATGGAAAGGCCTATGGCTTCGTGAGCCAACATAAGGATCAGGGAAATCACAAAAGGAATGCAGCTTCCAATATATCCCCAGGCATAACCATGGGAAGAAACCTGATCCAGACGCCTGGGGACAGTAATGTCCGTGAGCATAGAATCATAGAAGATCAAGCTGGCATTGTATCCTGTCTTCGCCACCACAAAGACAGCCAGAAAGGCCAGCCAATGGCCGGGAATGGAGAGCAGGACGCAGCCCATCACCCCTATCCCCACACAAGTGATAAATAAGGGCTTTTTAAATCCCTTAGTGTCTGCTATGGTTCCGAATATGGGTCCCACCAGAGCTACGATCACCGTGGAAACCGACGCCGCGTAGCCCCAGTAGGCTAGATAATCTACCTCCGAGAGCCCGGCAAGAGATGCCAGGTGGTTAAAGTAGATAGGGATGATGGTGGATACCAGCAGAATAAAGGCGGAATTTCCTACATCGTAAAGAATCCAGCAGATCTCCTGCCTTGTTAATTTCCCATTTCCATCTTCCATAAGGCAGTCTCCTTTTATTTAAATTTGTGTTGCAATACTGATGGTAGTATAAGTCATTTTTCTGAAACCATACTTCCCCTGCAGGGCTATCATTGCAGGATCACCATCCCATCCTCTGCCTCAGGCACACCGGTCGCTGGATTCTTCCGGACATCCAGGTACGTTAAGCTTCCAGACTGGTTCAGGGGCGACAGATCCGTTACATAATTGTCCTGGAGGCTGAATCGCTTCAGATTCTTCAGAGAAGCGGCAAATGCAATATTGGTTAGCTGATTTTCATCTAGCTCCAGCTCCTCCAGGTTGGGAAAATGGGTGAGAAAGTCAGTGTGCTCATCAAAAGAGACGTCATCATACCATACATTGGTCATGCCTCCGTAGGATTCCACGTAGAAGTTTTCCTTTACGCTGATTTTGTTCATCCACAGCACCTTCAGGGAGGGGTTATCCTGGATACGGCTGAAGTCAATGCCCACTACACAGTCGCTCAGATATAGCTCCTCCAGGCCGGGATGGTTAAACACGTTGGAAATGTCCCCGTAAATTTCCACATTATTCCCATACCCGCTAAAGAAACTGTCTGGATGAAGGTTACAGAAACTGAGACGCTTTAAATTGGCCATCCCGTCAATGAAGCTGACATTTTTCATGGCATAGGCGTTGGTCCAGACCGAATAGCAGGTCAGGCTCTCCAGCCTGGACAGGGCAGACAAGGCGGAGGCCTCATCCATGCCGCAGCTGTGGATAGTCAGTTCTTTTAGATTTCCCATATTCCGCAGAAAGGCAATGGAGAGAAATCCGCTGATTTCCAGCTCCTCCAGATTCCCCAGAGAAGACAGATCCGGGTCATCGCAGGTGGTATTTTTATCGATGGACAGCGTTTTAAGCCCAGTCAGGTTCCTCAGAGGGCTGTAGTCCGTCACGGAATCATTATCTGCCAGCCGCAGGGAGGTGAGCTGAGTAAGCTCTCCCAGAGGCTCCACCCCCAGACACTCTGTACCCTGGATAGACAACTCCTTCAGATTTGAAAGGGGCTTTAAGAAACTCAGCTCCCGGATGGCCTCGGAATCCAGGTCAAGGCTTTCCAGGCTGGTCAGCACAGACAACGCGGAGTAATTGGTCAGCCCAATCGCCTCGTCGGAGTCAATGTATTCTTCTATGGTTAAGGATTTTAACTTCTTCAAGGTTACCAGCTGTTTCAAATCCTGCACGCGCAGATCCTCAAGCCGGAGGATCTCCAGGTTCTGGAATTCGCTAATCCCCTCCAACCCCTCCGGATGATCCACATCCAGCTCAATGATCTGTTCCACTGGAAGAAGATCCGCCAGGGTGGAAAACTCCGCCCGGTAGCAGGCTACCCCCTTTAAATTCTCCAGCGTTTTAAGGACCTCCAGCCCATACTTTTCATAACCCAGATCTGCTTTTACCAGGCCAGTGAAGGCCGCCCAGTCCCCAGCATCCCAGGACACCGGGGACATCTCCAAGTCGTAGATTCTGGCTGGCTCTGACCCATAGGGGTCGTCAAAGCTGTATTGTATTTTGTGCGTATCCGCCCCCAGCTCTACACATAAATATTTCAGGGTATCCAGCTCCTTGGCGGTCACCGTGTCCGCAGGTTTTTGGAAAATCTCCCCCACAATCTGCTCATATAAGGGAGAATGCCCCATCCCGCTTTCCTGATCCGCCTCGCTTTCCACCTCTGGATAAGGGAGGGTTTCCCCAGTAATTCCCTGAAACAGGGCGGCTGACAAAGTGGGCGGCGTATCTTCCTTTCCTCCACGGATAATGGACAGGGAGATGATGGCAACGGCCATCACCGCCAGGGCCGCCACGGCTATCCCCACCGATTTGGCGGAATAATCCCCATCCGTATTGGAGGAAAAACTCCCCTGCTGACCTGGAGGCGTATTGCCATACTGGTGGATATGATAATTAATGGTCTGATCTTCCTCCAGCACGAACTGGCTTTTACAGTATTCACAGCAAACAATTTTTGCATTTCCCTCCACCGGAATCAGCTTGCCGCCGCAGGAGGGGCATTTTAAGTCCACGATCTTCATCCCTATACCATCCTTAATTAAACCGTTCCCTTTACTTTATCAATCGGAAATTTCCACCACAAACATCATAGATTCGCAAATACATCCATCTGCCGCTGCAACTCTCCCACAATCTCCTGATTCGTATCCATCCCGGCGGTGATACCGGCCATGTCTTCCACCAGACCGTGGGTATTTCCAGCAGCGCCGGCAACCCCCTGGGCAGCGCCGTCGATGGCTCCGGAGATGTTGGCAATAGAGTCGGCGATCTCATCCATAGCTGCTCTGAGGAGCATAGTCCGGCTGTTAAAATCCTCAATACAATGCTCTATGTAAGCAGCGTCATCTCGGTACTGCTGGCCAGACTGTACAGACTGCTCAAACTGTGCCAGAATCGTCTTGCCCAGGTAATCCACTAGCTGCTGGGCACTGTCGGAAAGATAAGTTACCGCTTCATTCACCACCACACTGACTTCTTGGATATGGACCGCTGTCTCTGCGCAGGAGTCTGCCAGACGCCGGATCTCCTGGGCCACCACTGCAAAGCCCTTTCCCGCTTCCCCTGCGCGGGTGGCCTCGATGGAAGCATTGACCGCGATCAGGTCAGTGGAGGATGAGATGGAAAGGATATCTTTGGACAAGAGGCTGATCTGGTTCACATTCCGGCTCTTCTCAATAGCCCCGTCCAGTACTGACACGATCTCCTTCGTCCTGGCCTTAACCATCTCCATCTCAGTTCGGGCAGAGACCTCCATGGTCTCCGCTCTCCCACGCATCGTTGCAGAATAAGATCGAATAGCCGCACACTCCTCTGCCATGCTCTTGGTATCCTCCTGGGTTCTCTGGGCGCTGCCGCGTATTATCGAGGTACTGCTGGCGATCTCTTCCAGAGCAGCCGAAAGCTGGTCAGTGAGACCAGAAAGATTCCTGGCGCTTCCTGTGGACGTTTTCGTCCTCCCCCGAACATCCCCTACCACGCCGCGTATACGCTCTGAGCTTCCCTGAAGCATGCCCATGGCATCCTGGATGGGAGCGATGACCGATTTTTGTATAATGCGGAAGGCGACCGCTACCAAAAGGATCCCTACAATCAAGGCGACTATGCTGATCACCAGCGCGGTGAAGTAGACCAGGGTGAGGCGATCCCTGGCCTTCTGGGCTTGGGCGCTGGTAGAGGCATAGAGGGCGTCCATGCTCTCCTCCGCCGCTCCAATCCAGGTAGCCACCTCGCCATTGGCACAGGCGTACGCCTCTTTCGTCTTGCTGTCTGCACTGGCACATACCAGGGAAACCAGGCCATGCTTTAATGCATCGTATTCCTGCAGAAGGGTTTGGTAAATTTCTGTATCCGCCTCTGCCACAAAGCTCTTGTAATCAGCCAGCTTCTCATCCAGCTGGCTCTCTTTCTCCTTTATCTCCTGAACCAGCTTGATCATTGTCGCATGGTCGGCGGCTACGATGTGGGATAAGGCCAGACGGTGTATATCCATCATGGAACGTCGAATGTCCTCCAACTGTGCCTCGCTGGTCATATATTCATCTACAATAATCCCTGCATTGGCGTTAACATTATGAATGCTGAAACCTGCCAGAACATTTGACAGAAACATTACCAGCCCTAGTAGAATGATGGGCAGGATTAAACGCTGCTGTAGTGTCAATTTGCCTTTCATAACTGCTCTCTCCTTACTCATTTCCGTGCGCTCGTCTGTTTTACCGTGCGGTCACGCCCTCTACCAACCGATCCAGTTGGGCTTGAAGGGAAGCGCCGGAGGGATTCCCCAGAGCCATACTCTGGGCAAATTCTGCCACTGGATCCCAGAACTTTCCTCCAATCCGCTGGAGCTGGGAAAATTCCGACTGGGCCAGCAAGGCGGCAATCGCCTGTGAGGACTGAACCTGAGGCGAGTTCGCTGCCTGGATATTAGAAGGCCCCTGCCCACGCAGTTCAAAGCGGAGGGACTGGTTTTCCTCGTTGGTGATCCACTGGGCCAGCCGCGCCGCCCACTCTGGTTCCTCTGAGTAAGCATTCACCCCAATCAGCTTGCAGCCGGAAAAGGAAGCCATGGGAACCTGTTTTCCGCGGCAGGTATAGGCGGGAAGCCTGGCTGCCCCGGCATCTTTGCCCCAGGCCTCTTCCACGGCCAGCGCGTTCCACACGCCGCTGACTCCAGCGATCACTGTGCCGTCCTTAACCCCTTTAAGAAACTCCTCGTCTGTTCGATTAGAAAATCCCGGGCTGGTCCCAACCGACAACATAGCCTGGGCTACGTCCACGCCCCGGATAGATCCATCGGTATTATTCCATGTGCAATAATTGGTTAGTCCATCCTCATTCAGCCCTACCTCCAAACCGGTGTTGCCAAAAAATGCATAAACATACCATGCAGAGGACCAATCCATAGAAAATTCCTTCTCCTCTTCCTGGGCTATCTCCAGGATTCGTTCCAGGCTCAGAACATCCTCCTCAGAAAAATATGCCTTATTATAATAAAGAAAATATCCATTATCCGCGGTCAGCGGATAAGCGTAAAGGGCGCCGTCCACCGAGGCTGCCTCCACCGCTGTGGATAAATTAGCCTGGCGAATTTCATCTCCATTCTCAATGGGATCCAAAGCGCCGGCCGCCGCCAGGGCCGCCACCTGATCATCGGCAAAAGCGAATACATCCGCGCCGCCCTCCAGGTTCCCCAACAGTGCGTCCTTACAGCTGGACTCGCTTTGAGGCTCAAAAGTGATCCGGATATCTGCCTCACTGGCATAGTGGGACTGGAAGGAAGAGAAAATTTCGGAAAGAAGAGCCTCATCCTCCTCCGCGCCCCAGATGGTTAACTCCACCCTATGCGCCTCTGCCTTGCCTTCTGCTTCTGGCAACTCCTGCATACCACAGGCTGCGGTCAAGAAAAATGCTCCCACAACTGGAAGCAGGAAAAAACAATTTCGATTCATTGATACCATACCTTTCCAGTGAAATTAAAAAAAGTATATCATATATCGGTTTTATTGACAATGAATAACTTGCAAAAACCCAGCTATCTTCCAGGCGGCCAAACTGCTGAAAAATAGCTGGGTGATCAGTCGGTAAATATCTACTGAGCAAGGAGCCGGGCGATATCTGGAAATACCTCCACACTCCGTTTTAAAATCCCCTGGATATAAGCAATCAGGATCCCATAATTGGTCATGGGCACATGCTGGTCCCTGGCGCAGCCCAGGCGGTATTTCATCTCCCGCTCATTGAGCATACAGCCGCCACAGTGAAGGATCAGCTGGTACGCTCTCAAGTCCTCTGGGAACTCTGTGCCGGAGGTAAACTGGAAGTTCAGCTCCTTCCCAGTGTATTCCCGGATCCAGCGGGGAATCTTTTCCGTCCCGATATCGCCGCATTGGCGGTGATGGGTGCAGCCCTCGCTGATTAAGATGCTATCTCCCTCTTGCAATCGGTCCAGCGCAGTCACTCCCTCCACCACTGAGGCCAGGTTTCCCTTGTATCGGGCAAAGAGGATGGAAAAGGAGGTTAGCGGTATCTCCCTGGGCGTAACCGTGGCCGTCTGGCGGAATACCTGACTGTCGGTAATCACCATCCTGGGAGGCCGGGCAAGGCTGTCAAGGATCCCCTCCAACTCCCTGTCCTGCACCGCCACAGCGGCCGCCCCTGCGTCCAGAATATCCCGTATGGTCTGCTGCTGGGGGAGAATCAGCCTTCCCTTCGGCGCCGCCTTATCTATGGGGGTTACCAGAACCACCAGATCCGAGGGGGCGATGAGATCGCCCACCAGGCGTCGCCCATTCTCCTCCCCCACCGTCAGCTGGGATAACTGCTCCTTCAGGGCAGTTATTCCTGTTTTCTCCCTGGCGCTGATCCACAGGATGCGCCCCTCCTCCACCCCGGCAGCCACAAGCCTGGAGCGAAGCTCCTCTCTCTCCTCTGGGCCAGCCTGATCCTCCTTATTGCACACCGCCAGAAAGGGAATCCCCTTTTTCTCCATCTGCCGGATCAAGTCAAGTTCTTCCTGAACTATCCCCTCCGTCCCGTCGATCACCAGGACCGCGGCATCGGTTTTATTTAACACCTGGCGGCTTTTCTTCACCCGCTGGGCTCCCAGCTCCCCGGTATCGTCGATACCCGGGGTATCTATCAGGACCACCGGTCCTAAGGGGAGCAGCTCCATAGATTTATAAACCGGGTCTGTGGTGGTTCCCTTCTGATCGGAAACCACCGACAAATCCTGCCCGGTTACTCTGTTGATGATGCTGGATTTCCCCGCATTCCGCCTTCCGAAAAATCCGATATGCACCCGCTCCGCGGCGGGGGTTTGATTCATTCCCATAGCTCTGCCACCTCCCGCCTTAAAAGCGAAAATCCCGGTTTCCCTTCTCGATCTCCGTCAGCCGCTCCTCCACGATTTTTCGCACCTTCTCTTTAGGAATATTGTCCAATTCCTGTTTGATCAATCCCATCCCCTTCTCCTTCGTATCCTCTGAGGCATAATCCATCAGATATTCCTTCAGGGTCATCAGGGCATTAGGCAGGCAGCAGTTGTGGATTTGCCCTGCTTTACACAGGGACATAAATCGATCCCCGGTGCGTCCTTCCCGGTAACAGGCAGTACAGAAGCTGGGAATATACCCCATCCCTATCAGCCAGTTCACCACCTCATCCAGGGAACGCTTATCGCTGACCTCAAACTGCTCAGAGCTCTCCTCCTCCGGTTCTGGATCCACATAGCCGCCTACGCTAGTCCGGGATCCGCCAGAGATCTGGGAAATTCCCAGGTGCAACACCCGCTCCCTGCAGGTTTTGCTCTCTCTGGTGGAGATGATCATGCCAGTATAGGGAACAGCCACCCGGATACAGGCGACGATCTTTGCAAAGGTATCATCATCGATTCCATTGTCAAATACGTCTGGATCAATGTCATCCGCCCGTCGGATCCTGGGCACGCTGATGGTGTGGGGCCCTACCCCGTACACTGCCTCCAGATGCTCCGCGTGCATCAGCAGCCCGGCAAATTCATAGCGGTACAGCTCCAGTCCAAAAAGCACGCCGCAGCCCACGTCATCGATACCACCCTCCATAGCACGATCCATGGCCTCCGTGTGATAACGATAATCGTGCTTGGGGCCAGTGGGATGGAGCTTTTCATAGCTTTCCTTGTGATACGTCTCCTGGAACAGGATATACGTCCCGATCCCGGCCTCCTTTAACTTCCGGTAATTTTCCACAGTGGTGGCCGCGATATTTACATTAACCCGGCGAATAGCGCCGTTTTTATGCTTAATGCCGTAGATGGTCTTAATGCTCTCCAGCACGTATTCAATAGGATTATTTGTTGGATCTTCCCCGGTCTCCAGTGCCAGCCGCTTGTGCCCCATATCCTGGAGAGCGATAACCTCCTGGCGGATCTCTTCCTGGGTCAGCTTCTTTCTGGGGATGTGCTTATTCTTTGCGTGATAAGGACAGTATACGCAACCATTAATACAGTAATTGGACAGGTACAAGGGAGCGAACATTACAATACGGTTCCCGTAGAAATCCTTCTTGATCTCCTGGGCCAGCTGGAAGATCTCCTGATTCTTGTCCTCCAGCTGACAGTCCAGGAGTACGGCTGCCTCCCGGTGGCTTAAGCCTTTCCGCTCTCTGGCCTTTGCCAGGATCTGGTCAATCAGCTCCCGGTTGGCGCTGTTGGCACTGGCATAAGCCAGAGTGTCCATGATCTCCTCGTGGCTGATAAATTCCTCTGCGCATGTTGATTTTGGATTGTACATCATCATTTCCTTTCTGCCTCGGGTCAGATGCCGCTTGCTGCGTCTCACTTTCCCTTCAGGTTGGCTTTGTTTTATTTTATATTATTTTTTTCGTTGGTTGTGAGTAGGGATTTCGAGTACAGCGCCTTCGAGCTGATGCCCGGAAGCCTCCCCAGCTTCCCGGACAGGGCGCTGATGATGTCCGCCGGCGCGTCCACCACAATGCTGATGATATTTACCTGTTTCTTTTCATAGGGAAGGCCCATGCGGCCGATGATATACCTGCTGTACTGATGCAGCAGCCCATTCACCTGCTCTGCCTGGCTCTTGTCCTCAATAATGATGCCGATGACGGCGATTCTGGTATTGATTTCTTCCATTTACACCTCCTTGGCCAAATCTAGTGTGCTGACACAATTTTCAATCAAACAAAAAGAGTCCTGACAAGGGACTCTTCGGGATTTCCTTAAGATCACAGCGCAAACTATGGCTGTGGTTCGGAACAATATGGGATAATGTGTCTTCCCGTCGGAGATACCCTGGTCGGTCAGTAACATTCTGTAACTGAATCTTCGCCGTAAGGAAGCAAAGTCGCTTGCGGCTCAGAGAATCCTTCCCCGGCAAAGGTCCTGAGGGCTCTGCCGGGAGGTTGTTTTCTACCTTGCATTATAGCGGATAACTTGGGCCAGGTCAAGCAGAACTCTGACTGTCCAGTCCATGTTTGCTTAATGGCAGCCGCTCCCTGGACAGCCGTGCTTATCTTCTCCGCAGGAATGCCCGCTGCCATGGTGATGTCCCTCTCCATGGTGATCGCAGCGGACATCCGGATTATACGCCAGGTTCCCCCCAAGCAGGGCATCCACCGCTTCGTCCGCACTGCCAGACACCCCGCCGTAAAGGCGAATTCCCGCCTCCCCCAAAGCATTCTGGGCGCCTGCGCCGATCCCTCCGCAGATCAGCACCTCCACATTTAAAGCAGAAAGCATTCCCGCCAACGCGCCATGGCCGCTTCCATTCGTGTCCACAACCTGCGAACCGACAATCTTTCCGTCTTCAACCTCAAAAATCTTGAATTGCTCTGTATGCCCAAAATGAGGGAATACATTTCCATGTTCATAGGTGACCGCAATCTTCATCATTCTATCTCCCTTTCCTTCTCCGGCAGTTTCTGCCGTATATTTTGCCCTGTTGCATTTTCTGCCGCAACACATTTGGGCCCGGCCGTCGCAGAGCATATATTTTCATCATCAATCAAGCGGGCTGCCTCAAATTCATCCACCGTCAGCAGAATCTGCTCCATGCTCTCCATGCCACAGGGAGCAAAACGGCCATACCTTGGCTTAACGCAAATCCGCCTGCAGCGGATCGGTCGTGCCATATGACGATAATATGATACCGCAGCGTTCCACGGAAGTCAAGGTAAAGAAAAACCGTCTCCTATTCCAAGATCACGATCCCCTTCACTGCTCAACTAACAGGATGAAGGGTAATGCCGCAGCTTTTCATTCTCCTTCTCCACATTGAGCCTGGTCAATATCAGTGTAATCAAGAGATTAAACACCATAGGCAACCACAAATACATTATGTGTAGCATGTTGATGCAGGAGGCCGACTGCTCAGCCGCGCCGCCCACATAGCCGCTGTATGCCAGCAGCCAGCCGGCAACTGCTGTCCCGATGCCGCCCCCCAGCTTGGTTCCCAGGGAGGTGCAGGAATACATGGTTCCGTCTACCCGTTTGCCAGTCTTCAGGAAGGTATATTCAGAGCAGGTGGCGATGAGGGCATTCATATCTCCCTGCAGAGGGCTCATTCCCAGCGCCGCCACAGCGGTGCACAGAAGCATCAGGGGAACGCTTCCCACATAACCGGCAATCACCACCCCCAGGCGACCAGCAGTGCCTAAAATGTAGCCATACAAGTTCAGCCGGTACATCCCCTTCCACCTGGCCACCAGCGCCGGAGTAAAGAGCAAGCCCATGATCATGGGGATGTTGATTGCCCAGGAAAACACGCCCAGGAGATTTGCATTCTTCAGCACATAGGTCATAAAGTAAATTCCCATGTTCAGGGTTGCCGAATAAATCTGCATCAAAATATAGGAAGCACAGATCATCAGATAGTACTTGTTGCGAATCAGCAGTCCAAACGCCTCTCTCAGGCGGTAGGTTTCCGGCTCCCCCTGATCCTGGCCAGCTTCCCCCTCTGCAAGCTCCTCTGGAGACAGCTCCTTTACTGACAGTACAGACAGCGTGTTAGAGATCACCCCGACAATGGCATAGAGAATGGCCACGGTCTTCCAGGCGCCTGCGCCGCCGCCAAAGTAAGCCACAAGGCCAACTGTGATGGTCTGGATCAGCATGCTGGTGCCAAAGGCAAACATAAAGCGGATGGAACCCATCTGGACACGCTCATGGTTATTTTTCGTGACCAGCGCCGTTAAAGCGGAGTAGGCGATATTATTGGCAGTATAAAATCCCGCGTTCAACAAGGTATAGGCGATAAAAAACCATGCATACTGGGCAAATTCGCTGATATCCGCAGGGATGAAAAAGATTGCCGCCAGGCAGATGGCGCAGCCAAAGTAGCCGTAAAGCATCCACGGACGCGCCTTCCCCATCTTGCTGTGGGTCTTGTCGATCATGGAGCCAAAGAAAATATCGCTGACCCCGTCAAAAAGCTTGGAAACCGCAATCAATGTCCCTACAATCCCCGCATTCAGTCCCACAGTATCTGTCAGGAAGATCATGACAAAGGCAGACAGCAGAGCGTAGACCACATTGCCGGCAATATCCCCAGAGCCATAGCCAACCTTATTGTACCATTTTAAATATGTTCTTTCTTTCATGTGCTACCTCCTTATCTCTTCCTGATTTGAGTGTTCCGGTTTTAACTGCAGCGAGAAGGTAAATCTTTCCTCATCCAGCCGGTATTTCTTCTGGAGCCTTGGGCCACAGCTGTTGGAACCGATTCCGTTCTGCCGGAAATCCAGATTCCATACCGTGCTTTTACAGGGTATCAGCTCATAATTATGCTTTTTCTTTGTCAGCTCCTCCTGAGTATATACTGAGGCGTTAAAGGAAAATGGCTTTTCCCCGTAAGCCTTTATGACACTGCCCGCCCCGCTGATCATCACATAGTCGCAGCCGCTGTGGCTGCCATTCTCCTGGGGCTTTAGGTAATCCTCATGAAGGTCAGCCACTGAGGAAGAATAGAGCCCATGGCTTGCCGCCCTACACTTATCCACATAGCTTTCCTCTGGCCCCAGGCCGAAGTAGGTAACCTGGTTCATTTCTTCCTGTAAAAAGAGACGAATCCCAAATCTAGGCAGCTCTGGGAAATCTGGATTTCTGGTAACATCCATGGTGACCGAAATCTGTCCCCCCTTGTCAATGCGCCAAAGCGTCTCAATATCCATCATCCGCTGCACAGTCACTGCCGTCATGGCCATCCTGCTGTGAATCTCCAGGTATTCCTCAGTCAGTGTATAATTGGTCACATAAGCCCTGGACAGGGCCCGGTCATACATGGCCTTCTCCCACTCTGCCCGGATGTACATGTCATTGTCCGTAGGCGCCCTCCAGACATTCAGTTCCATGGGCCGGTTCAAAAATTCCTTTCCCCCTGCGGTAAGTTGGTCAAAGGTGCCGTACAGTTTATTATATACATAGGTGAAACCGCCTCCCTGGATCATCAGTTGTTTCGGCGTTTCCCATACCTGAAGCTGGGGCAGCCCGGACTGGGCATCTGTCCCTTCTGTTTGCCACTTTAGGCTGGTCTGGTTGCGTGGATCCCGGTTTTTCAGGGCAATTTCATCGAAGCCCAGCACATGTCCCTGGCTTCGGAAAGCATCTGCCGCCTTCAAGGTGTAGATTATCTTCAGGTACGCTCTTCCCTTATCTGGGACAGCTACTGGGAGGGAAAGCTGCGCCTCTCTGCCTGGCAGGATTTCTGGCACATTGGCCTCGTCGATCTTTCCAGAAGATACCACCTGGCCGTCCGCGCTCACCTCATAGGTAATTTCCAGATAATCCCGGATATCCACATAGTTCATCTGGTTTTTCAGCACAAGGATCCCTCTGTCCTGGTCATAGAAACGCACCCTTGCCGGCCGGTGAACGTTCTTGTATTCCAGCAGTCCCATATGAGGGGTCCTGTCCGGATACACTAGCCCATCCATACAGAAATTTCCATCCTGAGGATACTCTCCGTGGTCGCCCCCATAAACGTATTGCGCCTTTCCTTCCGGCGTCTTTCCCTTGTATATGGCATGGTCGCACCACTCCCACACAAAACCGCCACAGATGCAGTCATATTGCTCTATCAGGGCAAAATAGTCCTCATAATCTCCTGCGCCGTTTCCCATAGAATGGCAGTACTCGCACAGAATGTACGGCTTATCTGGACTGGATTCCACATAGTCTAAAATCTCCTGAAAGCTTGGATACATCCGGCTGTACAGATCAATATTGGAATAATCGTACTTTCTCCTGCGCCCCCGATAATATGCGCTTTCGTAATGGGTCAGCCGGCTGGGGTCATACTGCTTGGTCCAGGCCAGGGCCTTTTCCAGTGTACAGCCATAGCCACATTCATTTCCCATGGACCAGATGAGGACGCAGGGACGGTTCTTATCCCGCTCAACCAGCTTCTTTACCCGGTCAAGGGTAGCTTCATCAAACTCCGGATTATCGCTGATCAGCTCATTCCACCGGCCGGCACGCTCCGCGTCAGTGTCATTGGAATAGCACAGCATCCATGGCCCGTGACTCTCATTGTCCGCCTCGTCAATAACAAAGAATCCATATTGGTCGCACATCTGATAAAACATTGGCGGATTGGGATAATGGCTGGTGCGGATCGCGTTGAAATTGTACTGCTTCATCATCTCCAAATCCTTCTTCATCTGGGCGACGCCCACCACGCACCCGGTCACTGGATCTGAATCATGCCGGTTCACTCCTCGGAAGGTTACCGGTGAACCGTTCAGATAGACCACATTCCCCTCCACTTGAATCTGGCGGATGCCGATTCGCTCAGTGATCACCTCATGCTCTGTCTCAAGAACCAGAGTATATAGGTATGGTTCCTCGCTGTTCCACAAATGGGGTTCGCGGATAACAAACCCGGTATCTCCTTTAAAGACAAAATCAGTGATCCTCTTCCCTTTCTCATCGTAAACAGATGCCGCCACCGGGATAACCTCATCCAGATATTTGGTCTGAATGCTCACCAGCGCCTTATCCTCCTCTAGCTTCGTCTGGATAAAATAGTCGTAAATCCCCTGCTCCGGCCGCTTCATCAGGTACACATCCCGGAAAATCCCGCTCATGCGGAATTTATCCTGATCCTCCAGGTAACTGCCATCACACCACTTTAAAACCAGAACCGCAAGGTGATTTTCCCCTTCCTCCAGATATTTGGTCACCTCAAATTCGCTGAGGGCGTGGGAAACTTGGCTGTAGCCCACATACTCCCCATTCAGCCACAGATAAAAGCAGGAATCCACTCCTTCAAATTCCAGAAATGCTCTGGGCGCTTCCTCCTCTTTTTCATAGACAAAGGAAGTGACGTAAGCCCCGCAGGGATTATCCTGGGGCACATAGGGCGGATCCACGGGAAAAGGATAGCGGAAGTTGGTGTACTGGTGGCGATCGCAGCCATAATTCTGCCAGACGCCGGGAACCGGCACAATTTGAAAATCCTGTGTGTCAAAGCCCGGCTGATAGAACGGCTCATTGAGATGATAGATGCTGTCAACATATTTGAATTTCCAGCAGCCATTCAACATCTGGATGCGGTCAGACCCTTCTCTCTGTTCCACAAGTCCATCCATTCGGACGGATGCAGGCACATAGTAGGACCGATCCGGCATCGTATTCTCATGAAGTACATGCAGATCCTCATAGTAGCGCGGTACAATCATAACCTATTCCTCCTTATATACATTATTTTTGACTATGCTGCAGCTTTGTAGAACGATTTGCAAATTTCTTACTCCATATACAGGCCTTGTATTTATCTATATTGTAAAGAAATCTTTCCTCTTTTTCCATAAATCAGAATGGACAAAATATGCATAAAATGATACAATTATTTATATTAATCCCAGAATATCTGTTCAGATTCACAAGATTTTGTTCCCCATCCCCATCTTCCTTATGTGCATTGTGACAGGAGGTACTCGTCTATGTATACAGATAATGCCTATTGGCATAACTCGCTCCGAGATTTTAAAGACAAAAAGCATCCTCTCTTTGTGGGAAGCGCCGGCGTCTATCAATTATTTACCAGGCCCAGGCTTCCCACTCACCGGCCCAAAGGGCGTCTTGACTATCAATTACTCTATATCGCCTCCGGCAGGGCGCACTTCTATTTTCACGGCAAGGAAGAAATCGTCACTGCCGGGAACATGGTTCTTTATCGTCCCAAGGAGGAGCAGCGCTACTACTATTATGGGGTTGATCATACGGAGGTATATTGGGTTCATTTTACGGGAAATAATGTGAAGAATATGTTGAGAAGCTACCGCATCCCGGACAAAGCTCATGTGATTCACACTGGGACTTCCTTAGACTATAAAAAGATTTTCTTACATATGATCCAGGAGCTGAAACTCACCAAACCTCATTATGAGGAGGTTCTGGTCCACTATCTCCAGCTGCTGTTTGTGCTGATCAGCCGGCTTCAGGAAAAGAAGCCCAGAAATAAAAATGTCTTTCTCATCGATGAAATGGACATGGCGGTGTCTCATTTCCATTCCCATTATAACCATCCCATCAGCATCGAGGAGTACGCCAAAAGCCGTGGCATGAGCGTCTGCTGGTTTATCCGAAATTTCAAAGATTATACCGGTACAACGCCTACCCAGTACCTGCTCTCCCTTCGGATTTCCAATGCCCAAAGCCTGTTAGAATCAACATCTTATAACATTACAGAAATCGCGGAAATCGTGGGATATCAGAACCCTCTGTACTTTTCCCGCCTGTTTAAAAAACAATGTGGGGTCGCCCCCACGGAGTTTCGAAAGCAGCAAAAAGAGGGGCATGAATTGTAATGAGGCCGTTGAAAAAGACAGCTCTTTATGCTACCATAATAAATAGTCCTTTGTGAATATTGAACTTAAGTATTTGGAAAAGGCAGGGGAACGTCTGTCTCCTTGCCTTGGGAGAAGAAAATGATGAAACGAATAGCGAAAACGCTGCGCAGTAATAAACCGGCGATATGTTTGATCACAGTTGCTGCCATTGCCTGCGTTGCAGCCGCAGTATATTTTCTAGCCAATCCGGCTACAAAGTCAGATACAAAAGAGGAAGGAAACCATGGGAAAGACATGATCCAGTATCAGGATCAATGGTATTCCAGGGAGGATTTGTCCGAAGATACCATTAAATGGATGGAATGGTACAACTGCCTTTCACCAGAGGAACAACTGGCTATCAGCTATGTCCCGCATGAGCTGCAGGAACGCTCCAGCCGGGGGAAGGGTTTTGACAACCTGGCTGTCCTTGAAACAAACGCGGGAAATTCCGTGGAAGCTGACAGGGAAAGCGGCGGGAGCATGGAAGAAAACAAAGCGGAGAAGCCATTGGAGGAAGCTCCTGTATCGGCCTTAAGCCAGGCAATCCGCAGCGCCATACTGCAAAAGAAAAAGGGTTCTTACTCACGTGTTTACGATTTTGCCTGCTGCGATTTTGCCATGCTGGAGGTGATAACCGATTCCCCTGCAACGGACAGCTCCGCCTATACCGTGACCTGTTACGGATGGGCGCTTTACCTGCAATTTCTGGTGTCCGACAACGGCTTGGACGTCATGGGCGGATGCCATATACCGACGGTTCTCACCTTTACCGTCAATCAAGATCACTACATTCTGGAGGAATACTGGGAGCCTCGCGACGGCAGCTATTTTGCCTTGGATATCCAGAATAAATTTCCCAGCCATCTTGCCGGTGACGGAATAGACAGCCAGAAATTTATCATCCAGCAGCAACAGAGCTGCTACAGCCAGGCTGTGCGCGGTACTCTCCTGGATACTGACAAGGTGATCCGCCAGCTTTTGGATGCTTTGTGTTCCGGCCCTGGCGCTTCCTTTAACCCGCAAACTGTCTCCGGCCAGAACAATACGGAATACCGGGAACTCATCAAGTATGGAGAATATACGCTTTCGTATTGCCTGAACCAGTTTGACCGTGGCGGGGAAACCGATCTGAATGGAAAGATCATGGCCTTCCTCTGTGAGGAATTATTACAGACCAGAGGGATCCTTCCCCTGGATGCTGCTGACGCCGTCACCGGCCAGCTCTGGTATGATACCCTCTATGCCCACGCCTCAAATTTGGTGAATCCCTACTTGGAAAATAAATAACCTCCCTGTCCTGTAGGCTTTGACATTGCCTCCTATTTTATGATGTTATTGTAACCATTCAGCTTGTCTGGAATATCATAGATATATAAGCTGTAGAAAAGGAGGTTTTTCTGCATGGACAATCAACTGGTATGGAAAGATGAGTTTAATATTGGAGTAAAGATCATTGATGATGAGCACCAACGCCTGTTTCAGATTATCAACAAACTGTTTACCCTGAAAGGGGAAACAGCAAAAAGCAGGCGAGCATGTCAGGAGGGGATTAAGTATTTTAAATCCCATGCACTGCAGCATTTTGAAGATGAAGAGAAGTATATGGAATTAATTGGCTATGAAGAAGTCGAGATGCACAAGCGGCTGCATAAAGATTTCAGAGAAAACTCTCTTCCGGCGCTGGAAAAGGAATTGCTGCAGGAAAATCACTCTCCTTCTGCAGTGGAACATTTTCTTGCTGTCTGCGCCGGATGGCTGATTGGGCACACCTTGACTGAAGATATGGCCATTACCGGCGAAAAAATTAGCAAGTGGGTGAACCTTTTACCAGAGGAAGAGCTTATCGCTATGGAAGAGGTGATCCTTGCGCTATTAAAAAACATGTTCCAGCTCAAGGCGCAGGTAATCAGCAATGCCTATGATGGAGAAAAATTTGGCAAAGGGGTATATTACCGCCTGGTTTACGGCAGAGAACAGGACGATAAAAAATGGGAAATTCTTTTGGTTTTTGAAGACAGTATATTGATCAACACTGTGGGAAAGATTATGGGAATTAAATCTGACAAGCTGGATATTATGCTGCTGAACGCAGTCCGATATACAGCATGCCAGTTTGTGAGAAGTGTTATGAATCACTATCCGTCTATCCATTCCTATGATATGACAGAAGAAAACCTGTTGACCTATGAACAGTTCCACGAAATTTTTGAGAAGAAAAAACCCCAGGTCAGCCTTTTATTCAGCACCGATAAAGGATATTTTTCTTATTGTGTCTTTGCGCCCCATCTGCTGGAGGACCATTTGTGGATTCCTCTGGATGTGAGCAATGCCATGACCGAAATCGAAAAATATCTTATTGAGAAAGAAAAGAATACAAAGCAAAAAATTCTTATCGTCGATGATTCCCTCACCATTCGGCAGCGGATCAAGCAACTTTTGTCTGAAGATTACGACGTTTCCGGGGTAAGCTCCGGGGTGTCTGCAATCCGGTCCATTACTTTGGATCAGCCGGATTTGGTTCTGTTGGACTATGAAATGCCCATTTGCGACGGCCTCCATGTGCTGGAGATGCTCCACTCGGAGAAAGAATTTGCAGATATTCCAATCATCTTTCTAACTTGCAAAGATGATACAGAAAGTGTAAAAAAGGTGTTGTCCTTAAAGGCAGACGGATATTTGCTAAAATATTTAAGTCCAGTAGATATTAAAAAGCGGATTGATGATTTTTTTTACCGAAAAAAACTCCGCAATTAATCCGATAATTGCAGATAAATTTAACAACTCGTGGGACAGCCTCATCAAGGGCTGTTCCCACGAGTTCCTGGTTTCTGATCCGGTTTTGTTTCATTGATCCATACCGCAGGCAGTTGCGCATTCGATCAGGCAGCGGTCATTCATCACCCCATCATAGAAGCGAAAGCCACCGGAAAAATTATAAGCTTCATATCCATTTCCTTCCAGGATACAGCATGCAATATAGCTGCGTAGGCCGCTCTGGCAGATAACATAGACCGGCTTTCCCGCTTCCAGTTCACCCAGGCGCTCCCGGAGTTCGTCCACAGGAATATTCACAAAGCCTTCCATATGTCCACCTGCAAATTCTGCTTCTGTTCTGGTATCTAACAGCGTAACACTTCCGTCACGAGGTAGCGTTGCGGCGTCCTCCAGATGCCACTGCTTTAATCGGCCGGCAGCGATGTTCTCAATCATAAAGCCAGCTATATTTACTGGATCCTTCGCCGAGGAATACGGGGGTGCATAAGCTAAGTCCAAGTCTTTCAGTTGGATGGCATTCAGACCGGCATGAATCGCTGTAGCCAACACGTCAATGCGTTTGTCCACACCCTCGTATCCCACGATCTGAGCGCCCAACAAACGGTAGGTCTCCTTTTCAAAGACTACCTTCATGGTCATTACCTTACCGCCGGGATAGTAGCCTGCATGGCTCATGGGCGAAAGAATAATCGTATCCACATTTAAGCCAGCCTGGCGGGCATTCCGTTCATTGATGCCAGTGACCGCTGCAGTCATGTGGAAGACTTTAATCACAGAACTGCCCTGGCTGCCCAGGTAGCGGCTATCTCCCCCGCAGAGATTATCGGCAATGATGCGTCCCTGTTTGTTTGCAGGACCTGCCAGCGAAATCAGCGTATCCTCACCAGTAACATAATGCTTTACCTGAACCGCGTCACCAGCAGCATAGATGTCCGGAACAGAGGTTTCCATCCGGTCATTGACCAGGATGCTGCCCTTCATTCCCAGTTCAAGACCAGCCTTCTTTGCCAGCGTTGTGTCCGGAGTGACACCGATGGCAAGTACCACCATGTCTCCGTGGAGAGGCGCATGATCTTTCAGCAGGATATCCACACCCCCATCTCGTTCTTTAAACCCCTCTACCGTGTATCCCAGCGCCAGCTTGACGCCATGTCTGCGCACTTCACTGTGAATCATGGAAGCCATATCCGAATCGAAAGGATTCATTAACTGTCTAGGGCGCTGGACAATCGTGACATCCATGCCCAGCTGGCGCAGGTTTTCCGCCACCTCTAGCCCGATAAAGCCGCCGCCAGCCAAAACCACGGACTTGGGGTGATTCTTATTGATGTACTCCTTGATTCGGAATGTATCCTCCACTGTGCGCAGAGTAAACAGTTTCTCTATACCTGTGCCGGGAAGTTTGGGCTGTGTGGGTTTTGCTCCTGGGGAGAGAACCAGCTTGTCATAGGCTTCTTCAAATTCTTCACCTGTCTCCAAATTTTTAACCAAAACGCTCTTTCTCTCTGGATAAATCCCAATGACTTCGTGGTGAACCTTCATCTTCACACGGAAGCGGGAGAAGAAGCTTTCCGGAGTCTGAAGCGTAAGATCCTCTGGATCGCGGATCACATCGCCAAGATAATATGGTAAACCGCAGTTTGCGTAGGAAATATATCCAGACCGTTCAAAAACGATAATTTCCGCCTGTTCATTCCGCCTTCGAATTCTTGCCGCAGCCGTAGCGCCGCCCGCCACCCCTCCTACAATGACGATTTTCATATTATCGCTCCACCTTTCCAGAATACACGGCAATTCCGCCGATATTGGTTACATTGGTGTATCCCATGCGCTGCAGAAGCCTCGTTGCCTGACGGCTCCGGGAGCCAGAATAGCAGTAAACAAACATCGGAACATCTTTATTTTTAGCAACTGACGTTACGCTGTCAATCCTTTGCAGCGGCACATTTTTGCTTCCAGGAATGTGGCCGTCCTTAAATTCACCAGGAGTGCGCACATCCAACAGGATTGCGCCGGAAACAGTTTTGTATTCGCTTATCCCCTGATCAATATCCGGCTGTTTTAACAAGTCGAAAAATCCCATAGTCATCCCTCCTTACAGCATCTCGAGAATGGCACTTTTTGGCCTTACGCCCACAGCTTGTCTAGCAACCCTGCCATTCTTCATTACCGCCAGGGTGGGGATGCTCATAATCCCAAACTGACTTGCCAGTTCCGGCTCCTCATCCACGTTAACTTTGCCCACCTTGATATCTTCACGCTCTCTGGCGATCTCTTCCAGAATAGGCGCCACCATACGGCAGGGGCCGCACCAGGGAGCCCAGAAGTCCAACAGGACAGGTTTATCAGAATTCATGACTTCGTTCTGAATATTGTTTCTATGGATATTAATTGTACACATTGTATTGCCCTCCTTTTTATAAACCTTAATCGCGATCCTACTGAGAAACCGTTTCTCCAGGCCAATCATTAATACCGCCAAACTCTACGATATTTATATAGCCCAAAGCCGCCAGCTTTTCTGATGCCTGTTTACTACGGTTTCCGCTGCGACAGTACACGAAAATCAGCTGTTCTTTGTCTGGCAGCTCTGGTATCTCTTCCGATCCGATTGTTTCGTTTGGAATATTGACTGCATCAGGAATATGCTTATCCTTGAATTCTTCCGGAGTGCGGACATCCAAGATAAGGTAACCATTTTCTTCATCCATCATGGCCACCGCTTCGTCCATGGTAATCTGGCGATAGCCGGCCTTCTCAGCAGGGGCTGTACAGCTGACTAAAAGAAGCAGAGACAAAAGCCATGGCAGGTATCTTTTCATTGTGGTTCCTCCTCCCAAGTACCTCCTTATTTTTTTTGTGTTTTTTCTTTGTGGTTTTACTATACTTGATTTTTGCTTCCTCTTCTGTGATGAAATCACAAAGATAATTCTGCGAATACTTTCGTTCCAAAATGTTAATCCCCCTGGCGGTTCCCGCAGCCTGCCAGAAGTTCCATCCACTCTTGTGGCAACAGAGACCAGGTTAGTTTATCCCTCTGGCAGAACACGGCTCTTCCCTTTGCTGAATGGCAGCGGTATTGGATCCTGTATTGGAGAAATGGGTAGTCCTTATGGTGCAGGACAAGGAATCTGCCAGACCAGCCGTCACCTTCCAAAAAAGCACCCTCTGCCTTTTCCCCGCCACTGCTATATGCTTCTGTCAACGCAGCGATCATGGCCGGATCATTGATCTGTATGGAGGCGCGCTCCTCCTCTCCGTACACAACAGTAACTGAAGAAACCATCTCCGCATCCGGCGTTCCAAGAGAAATATCCTCCCGCATCCAGAGACGGCCTTCTACACCGCCAAAATAATATTTGCGCGGCTGCGTATAGAGAAATCCCCGCTCCTCATCACCGGCTATCTCATAAACTGCAAGCCCGCTGCCATCTTCTGCTCCCTCGCCGCAGACACCGATCTGCTTCCCTTTACCTCCTGCCGGTGTCCACACGTATGTATCATGATCACGATAATAACAGGCCTGCTCGTCCCCATATTCAGCTAAATCCCGTTGATACCGTACCCCGTCGACCGTAAGAACTATCCCATACTCCCCCAAATCCTCCATGGGATAAACCGGCAGATTCTCCTTACTCCCGCATCCAGCAAACAGGAAAAGCAGGCAAAAAATGATCAACATACAAAATACCTTTTTCCTTATCATCTCAAACCTCTACCATTCTCATCCTCTATTCTGCTGTCTTTTCCTTCACCATTAAATTTTACATCCAGCAAAGATTTCTGTAAAGCGTTGCTGAAGAACAAAATGAATATAAGTAGTTGTCTAGTTTATGCTCAAATTTATATCATGAATATACATAACTATACAGATTATTGTCAATATCGTTTCAACGACGGGCTGTGCCGCAATCACGCCATTCAGTTTCCAAAAATAGTTCAACATAATTACGCCAGGAATAAATAGTACGGCATTTCTTAGAACGGTAATCGTCAGCGATTTGATTGCTTTTCCTAATGCCTGAAAATAGCTTGTCATCATATTGATAACCCCAAGCATAGGCGCCGACAAACAGAGGATTTTCAGAAAGTACCCCGTTTGTTCAATCAAAACATCATCTTGCAGGAATATGGCGGCAAGTTGCTTTCCCCATAATATAAAAACAACCGTAAATATTGCCCCCATAAAAACCCCATATCGTATCGTATATTTTATTATGCCAAGCATTCGTTTTTTCTCATTTCCTCCATAGCAATAGCCCACTAAAGGGGCAACACCCTGTGATAATCCTACTGATAGCAAAATGGGAACCATATCCAGTTTATATGCTATTCCATAAGAAGCTACTGCATCAGATCCATAAATACTAATATAGTTGTTAAGTACAATATTGGAAACGCTCATAAGCACGGTAATGAGCGCGCCAGGAATACCAATACTCACCACATTACGAATCGTCGCTGTATTTGGGGAACAACGTTTAGGTGTCCATGGTACTAATTGATTTCCCCTGTGTTCTTCGCAAATCATACAAATAAGATAATATATCGTTGCACAGACAAATCCTAAAGATGTTGCCAGAGCGGCTCCTGCTGTTCCCCACCCCAGTATCGCGATAAAAACATAATCCAATATCATATTGATTACATTTCCAAGTACCAGCCCAATCGTACTTTCTTTGATTAGACCAACTGAACGGAACAAATGGACAAATCCATTTGCCAGCATAATGAAAGGAGCACCGATAAAAATCCACTTCAGATAATCACAGGTATAAGTAAGATTATCCGCATCCGCGCCAGATACTTTTGCCAATGGCCGCAAAAATACTAATCCCAAAGCAAGAGTAATCACGCCTGCAATTACCATTGCGTATACACAAAAATTCATCGTTGCGCCGGATTCTTCTCTCTTTTCCTCCCCCAATAATCGGGCAATTACACTACTGCCTCCCATTCCGAAAATACTGGCAATGGACATAATAATCAACAATATAGGCGCGCACAATGTTACCGCGGCAATCATTGCAGGTTCCTTTGTTAGAGATACAAAAAACGTATCGGCAATATTATAAATAAGTGTTGTAAGCTGCCCCAACATAGCAGGCAATCCGACTCTCATAATAGCTTTGGTAAAATTCTTTTCTTCAAAAACTGATGTCATATTTTCTTTTCCTCCCTTGATTTTCTTGGTATTATAATGTAGAATAAATTCAAAAAACAAGACATATGTCCGGTTATGGGAGGATTTTATGGAAAGAATATATGATAAACGGGAGACTGCAATCTATATTGCTAAAAGTAAATATCATGCTGTACTCGACTCACTGGATATAGACTTTTACCTTATAAAATATGAAAAAGGCGAATTGGTGAGCTCGCCTTTTCAGAATGAATTACTATTTCAAATTGTGGAAAAAGGTTCTATAAATATCTACCTCATCCGTGATGATGGTACGCGTTATTCATTGTCAACGGGAACTACCGATTACTTTCTCGGAGATATGGATATTTTTTATCCGAAAAACAGCAATATTTATGCTGAAGCAGCGGAAAAACTGACTTGCATTTCCTTTTCCATGGAAAAACATAAGGAAATGCTATTCTCTAACAATAAGTTTCTTGTCCTCATATGCAATAGCCTTTCCGCAAAAATTGGAGAAATGACTGCTATTGACGCCGCCCCTGCTTCCCTTACCCAGCGGGTCATGTCCTACATGAAGTATAAATGCAAGGACAAAACATTAAAAGGAATAGAACAAACTGCTTTTCACCTTCATTGCAGTGCAAGACAACTGCAAAGAGTTTTGAATCAAAGTGAAACCTCCGGATTAGTCAAAAAGATAGGAAAAGGGACGTATAAATTAATATAAAACAAAATTATATATTTATTTCAGGAATCACGAATGCCGCGTTCCCAATTTATTTTTGGTTTCTTCTTCCGTGTTTAATAATCCAATCCTGCGCCTTGCTTTTCCCTGTTTTCTCCCATTGTGAAATAATAAAATCCGCTTTCTCCGGAGCGTCTTTGTACAAGTCATTGAGATTATTTCCTACACTTTTTTGAACAAACTTTTCTGGATCGTCTTTTAGCTTGGTAAGAATAATCATATATCTTTCAAATTCATCTAATGCAACAAATAATTTTTTCGACCAGGGCAAACGTATTCTAACTCCTTCACTTGCAAGTCGTCGAACATGAACATTTTTATCGGTTGCCCATTCTATTAGTTCGTCCATTACTTCTTTCGGATGCTCTTGTAGTAATGGACGGATAGCATATTCTCCGGTAAATCTTTTCGTTAATTCTTTCAAAAATGAAAGGGATAACATCCAATTTTCATTTCCATATCGTTCAACATATCTGCCAATAGGCCACAGCCACCATCCAAAATTGAACATTCCTTCTGGCTTTTCCAATTCAGGCCCAAGCACATTAAAAAAACATTGGATATTTTTCGAATAATCGTCTGGCATGCTTTTTTGCATAGCATCCACAATACAGTCAAGCCTTGCAAATAGCTCTTTGTCATCTAACCTTCCAATTAAGGAGTGGCAGAAGTTTTCTTCATCGAAATCTGGCATCACTTGAAGTATCTTTTTGGAAAGGCTGAAAATGTAGTCATCATGATAATGATCCTTATGTTTCATACTCGTTTGCTCCTTGTGATCAGGGTTTGGTTTAAATCTTCTGTATATTTAGAACATATCATAAAACGTGAAAAATAGCAATTAAGTTTCTTATCTACCCTTTATCCATAACTGCCCCCGTCACTCTCCTGCCAAGGCCTATTCGGCCTAAATCCCTCTATGCAAGCAATGTATTCGTGTGCTGTCTGCATTAACTTTACCAGAAATAATGCAGACAACACACGAATTAATAGAAAAAATATTCCGTTCAACCCTAATTCAAATAGCCTAAAGGTAAAACGCGCCTATATACTATTTGCTGTTTTGTAATAATCTGTAACAAAATTCCTATTGTCATAGATGGTATTATAATACTGCGTTATGAATGATTCATATTCATTTAAAATGTACTGTTTTATTTGCTTTTGGTTTGTATCATTCTCATATCGTATTTTTAAAATATAATTTACACATTTGTCGAATTGTTTGCTTCTTTTGACTGTTTGGATAAACTCTTGGCACATATTCTGGTCTTGACTAAAACTAAGCTTGATTATTCTTGCCGCATCCATATCAAATGGCGAGAGGATATACCAGCGTATACAAGTATCTAAATGCGATCCAAAGTTTCCTCCCAGGCTGAATGTATGCGGATAACATGGAATTGCAAGATGAGGAAACTCTCGATCAGGTTTGAATACCTTTTTCTGAATTGTTGCATAATCAATGTGTTCCTTCCTGTCTGAATAAAGATCAAAGGCGCGTACATAGTCAAGAATTTTCGCAGTATTGCTCATTTGTATTGCATGTGGTGAGTCCATTGGACCAAAGCGAAATCTGTATATTTTTCTCCCGTTTGCCGTAACATAGATTGATACAATCTGCACTAAACGACGCGGAAAATGGCGAAGCGTTTCAGGCGTTATCATCTGCACCTCAACATCAGGGATATTCGTATCTGCAAGGCTGATATTTTTATCTGTCAATTCAACTTGGAATAATTTTTCACTATTCCAAAAACATACAGCAGGTATTTGCTCTGTTCCCACAACCAGATTCATGTTATCTAAATATGACTGATACGGGGTAATAAACTTATGGAACTGTTCTGCAGATACATTTTGGTAAAACAACAGAATCAACGATAATAAAATACCTGTTTTTTCGTTAAATCGATTATTTTTAGGATTTTTGGCATCTTGTTCACAGAAGTATTCACACCATTTTTGCAAAATAGGCTCGCGAATAGCTAATAATTCATTTTCAGAAATCGCACCTTCTTTAAGGCGGTCTCGATCGATGTTCATATATCGCATCGGATCTCCATCTAAAATAAGAATGCGCCACTCTAAAAATCCAGCATGAGTGTTTTGCATGCGATTCCTAGGATGGTATATTGTCTCAGTGTTTGAAATTTCATTAAATTTATAACTGATATGGTATAGACTCTGCGCAGTTTCTGGTAAGAATACTTGCTTACTCACACCTTTCATTCGAATTTCACATGGACGAATTTTCAAACGATAATAGCGGCATGCTTGTTCATCCCAATAGTAAGCAATATTATCGGAAAAACTAAAGGGTTCTCCTTTGCTAGTCAAAAATGGTAATATTGAATCGATAGAATTGATAAATGGCAACATATGTTTATCCCTATAATTATTAAATGGGATGAAAAAGCTTCTGCGGAGATTCCGTTTATCTTTCTTGCTGTCTTTACCGGTTTTATCCTTTGTAATCTCTTGGTAAACAATGTTAAAATAGTCGCACTGAACACTTTTAATCAGTTCCTTACAAACTTGACAGATTTCTGCATATGCTATGTCAATTTCTCTCCCAACATCAAATTGTGTGTCATAATAGAGAAATTTAAATTTGTTGCTGTCTGAAGCTTTAGACGCTATCATTTTGTATGGATCAATGGCAATCTTTACATTCGTGCCTTGAATTGTGTTATCATAAAACATTCCATCATCGTTCTCAGGAATGTCATGTACGTCAATTTTACCTCTGCTTTTACCGTAAGAATGCAGGACAATTAGCCTCTCTGGCTGATTGGGCTGACGTGTATAAAATTTAATACAATCGGTTAGTTGGAATACTGATTGAAGCCCTATTCCAAAAATCCCAGAGGGCTTTATCCAATCAGGCATATTTTCCATAAGCTTACGCAGACGAATGTTATTTTCTTTGCTTGATCCGATATCGGCAATATATTTGATATCATCGAGTGCAATGCCAATTCCCTTGTCTTTAACAATAATGAGAATTTGATTGTTCTCTAAGTCTTTGATAACTTCAACTAAGATGTCGTAATCTGCAAAAATTGTGTGCCGGTTTTCTTGCAAAAAATCAGTTAATTGTAGTCCAGATTTTGCGCTATTTTTAGAAAGGCCATATTTTAAATGAACATTTTGCGTAATATCTACCCAAAGTTTAATTAACGATGCATCAATGGCATTTTGAATTACTTCTCTAATGCCAACATACTTATCCTGGTAGATATTGGTGCCTTCCAAGAGACGCATAACCCGTTCTTGCGACATCTGCATTTGCATTTTTTTATTTGCAGAATGATACACCTTTTTATCAACAAAAATGTTAATGTAGGGTTCGCCTGGAGGCATCCCAAAATTGTCAGGAGCGATATCTTCCCAGGCCAGTCGTAAATCAAGACATTCTTTTTGTAACCAACCTGTCCATTGGCTGATTAAATCGGCCGTTTCATAACCACCTTTAGATTTTTCACAGTCAGCTCGGATTTCAATCTTTTGAGGTGAGATCAAGAGATGAGAAACCGCCTCGTGTTTGTAGTAATGCATAAGAGACAACTGGGGAATCAGGGATTGCTTTTTCGCCGCTTTCCTCACAAACCAAAGAGGAAAACGATCATTGTCCAAATCAAGCAAATCCCCAAGTCTAAGCATCGCGGCAACAAATCGTGGGTGGAAATTGTCTCCTACAATACCATCTGCCACTGGTTTAAGTTGAAAGATATCATTGAATGCTCTACCATGACACATACATATTTCGATAATCCCCTCTGATCCACATATGAACCGTCCCTTTAAATGATTTTCGAATAACCCATGAAAGTCTTGATCCAGGTTAACTATCCCTTTCCAATGATCAGAACGTAAATATAACTGTGCTGCAAGGGTAATTGACCAGTAAATATCCTTAATTGGAATATCCGTCTTATTTTTATTCAAATGATCCAATAGGTTTTTGATCGCTTGAGCATCTTCCTTTTCTAACGTAGATAACTCTTTTTCTAACTTCCTTAGATAAGATTCAAATTCTTTGCTGCCAAGGATATCATATATCTTATCATAAGATCTCGCCATACCATAATCATGTGCATAAGCACAAATCAGTAGCATAAACGTATCCGTTGGTGTAAGCATACGGATACGATCCTCTCCCAAGAAACGTTCTATTGCAAGTATGATGGATCGGGAGTGGCTAACGTCATGGAGGCTATAGTTTACAAATACGCTTCGGGAGGAAACAAGCTTGTCTTCTAGATCCTTTTTCAGAAGCTCAAACAAGCTATATAACTCGCTCATGGAAACGCCATCGGCTGCTCGAAGTTCTTCAAAATGCCGTTCAAGAGTCATTGGCAGGATATAACCTGGTTTTGCATGATAGTTCATCATACTTCTGTACCGCCTTTCTTTATAATTTAATAATAGCATAACACAACTAATAAACAGCTTCAATTCGCATATAAAACAAGATATCGACTATATTTTTGAATATAGTACACATACAAACAAGAAATAGAATATAGATATTCAATTTCAAAAGATATATTGAAAAAATATATTCTGTATGATATGATAGAAAAAAGGAGATTACTATGGAAAAAGCAGAATATTGTCAAATGGTAGGAAAACGTCTGGCGACAGCGATAGAGCAACTTAACTATAATCAGCAGAAAGTTCTCTTAATGTGTTCTGAACAAGGCTACTCAATCAATCAGTCCACTCTTTCTAAGATACTATCAGGTTCAAGTTTACAAATATTTCAAATTGTTCAAATCTGCAGCGTGTTATCGTTGAATCTTTCAGAGGTGCTTTCATTAGATCCTGAAACAGAAGTATGCATAGTTGGAAAGTATAAGGATTGCTCAAATCAGATTATCACAGATGCTCGAAACAATGCGTTTAGGGGTTATAAAGGAATATATTCAGCCTATTTTTATACGACGAAGAATGAGGACTATATCCATTGTGGGACATTTAAGATTCAGGAAACCCCGATTACCCATCAATGTACAGCAGATTTTCGTTTTAAGACTGGTGAAAAGGATGAGAATGGAAAGGATATTGAAAAGCGTTATACTGGCCCCATCTACTATTCGGTCTCAATGCAAACGATATATTGTGAGATTTGTTCGGAAGAAATCGGTGAAAAATGCTATCTTTTATTTCACTATGATTTTCTTGCCTATCAAAATTTAGAATGCAGGCTGGTAACGGCCCTTACAGTTTCTAGTGGCGTGAAGCGGTTGCCAACAATGCATAGGCTTTTATTAACGAAAAAACAATTAACTCAAAGCGATCTAGAATATTTATGCGGACAACTTAAACTCAACAATTCGGAAATATTGATGTCAGAAAATGCATATCGGGAATTTCTTAGAGATGCAAAGCTTCCGGAAAAATTTTTTGAATATTTTGGCGCAAAGGAGACAAATGCTGAAGGCTTTTTATCTTCGGTAGCGAAGACCCCATATCTTTCCTTTAATGAGTCATTAATCAGTGATTCATTTCTTCCTCCGTTTGACAAAATTAAAATCATTGGCCTTCTTAGAAAATATTCTTCTGCTCCAAGATATAATAAAATTAGCGGAAAAGCAGAAGAAATGGTATATAATTACTTACAGCATCAGAAAGAATATGACAATGCAACCATAGATGAATAATGATATTAATAGACTATCAACCTTATGCAAAACACCGCTTCTGCTAAAAACGAAGCGGTGTTTTTGTACGACTCCTGGTCGTCATCGTAAACACAATCCCGATTAGATTTCGAATAATACTCTTGTATTAGAATCTTGATTTTTCATAGTTATATGTAATGCTCGACCCCACAACGACATCCTCAATCTTATCGATAATCAGCCAATCATCCATATTCCCTTGATGTTCAAAATTAAGAGGCGTTAATTCTTTAACATTTCCAAATTCTACTAGACACAAGCACTTTTTATGCCAACGTATTTTCTGTTTATCAGATAGATTTAATTTGCTATGATTTTTTTCCAGTGTTTTCGTAATCTCATCATCCGTTAATTTCACATAATTTTGAACTGCTTTCACCGTCGCCGTTGCTGTTATCCGGCCGCTTCCTTTTTCCATAAAGTAAAGACGCTCTCCCTCAAAAACCCGGCTATGAGGAATTTTTCTTCCTGCTGCACCGCGGACAACCATAGTCTTTGTCCCTGCCATAATTCTGTCCAATACTTTTTCGCCCTTTTTTCCTGCATTGTCGCAATAAACTAAATGTACCATGTATTAGTCCTCCTCAATAATCGGTATCCATATTTGACTCAAATAGTTGCTATCGTACGAATTTCCATCGCTGTACCATTCTAATTCTGGACAATGTGCATGTTTAAATGGGTATTTAACCAACCATTCTTCATTAAGATACTTCCATCCATTTTGAATAGACTGGGGTATCTATCATGTACAGATATAACTTTCAGCTCATTTTAGGTACTGTCTGGATAGTGTATAAAATGATATCTTTTTTTGTATTTTTGTAGATATATTCTTTTGGTTTAGAATAATTTTCCAAAATACTTTTTGAAATTTGCCTGCGCTGCTGGGTCTGTACGGATACTGCTCCGTCAATCGTTGCATCAATATAAGCCTTGACATCCGCTCGTAATACCTCCAGATGTTAAATTTTATCCCTTTGAAAACCGGCTTTCTCTAATGTTTTGTAAGAGACAGGATGTAAAATATTCACATCTGTCCATTATTTTTGTAATTCTGTTTCGAAAAGACAAAATTCATTTATGTTTTTCAGCGCTTCACTCATTATATCCCCTTTGTCTTTTCCTACGGTCTGCCAACTCATAATTCTCCTTCAAATAATCTCCCAGATACCGGCTGACCTTTTCCGCCCCGTAAGTATTCAGATGATCCCCCTCATCCCTGGAATCCCTGTCCCAATCTATGTTCAGCTCCTTTTCCAGGAGATTCATATCCAGAAACGTAACCTTTCTCCTTGCCGCATAATCACTCACTCCATTATGCCGCCTGTAATCCCAGTTTTTAGGAGTGGGAGTCCCCACAAACAGCAGCCGGATTCCTTC
>CATJIO010000087.1 GCA_949740725.1 uncultured Lachnospiraceae bacterium
CGCCAATCGGGAAGTTAATGCATGACTTCTCCTGCACAGACGCAGCGGATATGTACTATGGGACACTGGCGGACAGGGTGAGATTTTTCAAAGAGAGCGCGGAGGGAATCGTTAATATTTCAGGACTTTCTCTTGAGGAAGTCAAACAACTAAAAGCTGATAGAAGCCTGTTTCACTTTGTGTACCTCCTTCATTTCATAAGTCTATTATACACAAAGTTCAGTGAATAGCTTATCCACGGTATACACAAAGTTTGGTGCTTGTTTTTATTTATTTTCTGCACTTAAATAGGTTGGAAATCATGCTTTTTAAAACGCAAAAAAGTAACCGTCCTGGCCTTGGCGGCCAACGCGACGATTACTTTTTTGTATTTTACCAGTTTCCTGTTCACCGCCTTATGGCGGCTCTGCCCGGCTGCTTTCCTGCCGGGTTAAATCTTTCCCCACTTAGGAAAGCTGTCCTAATACCCACTCCACATCATCGGTGGTCTTTAACTTCTCCAGTCTCTCCGGATCCTCTAACAGGGTACAGAGCTTGCTCAGAAGATCCAGGTGTTCATCGCCGATTCCCGCGATGCCAAATACCAGCTGCGCCTTCTCCGCGCCAAAGTCCACGCCCTCGGGATACTGGAAGAATACGATCCCAGTCTTCTTCACCGTACCTTTGGCCTGTGTGGTGCCGTGGGGGATGGCCACGCCCATGCCAATGTAGGTGGATACCAGTTTTTCCCGCTCCTGCATGGCGTCTACATACGTTTCATCTACATATCCCAGCTTCACCAGCATTTCTCCAGCGGCCTGGATGGCCTCTTCCTTGGAAACTGGCGTTTGATTTAAGTGGATGCCTTCGTGAATGATCACTTGCTTCTTCACCGGGACATCGGGAATCACCACATCGGTATTTTCCCCTGCCGGGGCAGCGGGTGCGTCCCCGGTGGTCAGCTGCACATACAGTGCATCTAATGCCGGGTCGGCCAGGAAGTTGCCAATGGTAATCAGCTGGGCCTGAGGCGCGGACTTTCTTGCCCGGTCCGCCAAGGTGGCCTGCACCACAGCGATATCACAGTCTGCCGGGATATTGTCCACCGAGGTATTGGTCACGGTGATATCCGGGCGGCTGGCCTTGATCCGATTGCGGAACTTGGTGGCCCCCATAGCCGAGGAACCCATGCCAGCGTCACAGGCGAAAATGATCTTTTTGATCTCCTCTGCCTTCTCAATGGTGCCCGGCACTGCTGTTGTCTCGCCCTTTGCCTGAGCCTTCATGGCCGCCATCTCGCTCCGAGCCTCCTCTAAGCTCTTTCCTCCTGCCATTTTTACCAGAACAGACGCAATGGCGAAAGAGATTCCAGCGGAGATCAGGACGCCGATGAGCACTTTTACCATGTCAGACCCTGGAGTCATCATCATATAGGCGATGATGGAACCTGGAGATGCCGGTCCCACCAGGCCGCATCCAGTCAGATTAAACCAGAAGATTCCGGCCACGCTGCCAACGATAGGGGCGATGATGACCAGGGGATTCATCAAGATATAAGGAAAATAAATCTCATGAATACCGCCTAACAGGTGGATGATCACAGCCCCTGGAGCAGAATCCTTGGTCGCTTTATCCTTGCAGAAGAACATATAAGCCAAGAGCACTCCCAGGCCAGGGCCAGGGTTGGGCTCCAACATGTACATGATGGATTTTCCCGCCTCTGCCGCCTGTGCGGTGGCAATAGGGGTAAAGATGCCATGGTTGATGGCATTATTTAAGAAGAGCACCTTAGCCGGTTCGATGAAGACTGCCACTAAAGGAAGAAGCTCATTCTGCACCAGCATATTGACTCCGGCAGACAGCACCGCCAGGATACCGCTCATCATCGGCCCGATGGCCACATAGCCCAACATGGCCAGCAGCATGCCCATGATTCCAGCGGAAAAGTTATTGATCAGCATCTCAAAGCCCGCCGGCATATGGCCCTCCATGGCCTGGTCGAATTTCTTGATGCAGAAGCCGGCCAGGGGCCCAATCACCATAGCGGCCATCAGCATAGTGATGCTGGTGTTGCTCATAATGGCGCCGATAACCGCGATAGCGCCAACTACCCGTCCCCGGTCGCCCCCGATCATCCGTCCGCCGGTAGATGCGATCAACACCGGAATCAGATAGGTGAGCATGGGGCCGACCATGCTGTTAAATCCTTCATTAGGCATCCAGCCTGTATCGATAAACAGCGCAGCCAGAAAGCCGAAGGCAATCAGGGCGCCGATATTCGGCATTACCATTGCCGATAAGAATTTCCCAAATTTTTGTACACTGTTTTTCAAAACAATCCTCCTCACATTCCCAGGAATGGCGGAGAACAAATCAATATTCATCAATCCTTTCCAAAAATCGTTACAGCACTTTTACCCCATATCTACGGCACTCCTCCAAAAATTCCTCCGGCAGGTTTCCATCAGAAACCACCACATTCACTTCCCTTAAGCCACAGATATTGTAGGTACTGACACCCCCGATTTTCGAAGAGTCCATAAGCACAACCGTCTGGGCGGCCTGGCGGATGGCAGTTTGCTTCAGCACGGCCTCATCGCTGCTTCCACAGGTAAAGCCAGTGCCCACGCTATAATTGGTCACCCCCAAAAAAACCTGATTAAAGTTCACCCGCTCCAGTTCTCTTACCGCGGTGATCCCGTACACACTCTGGCTATAGCGGTTTAAGCAGCCCCCAGGCAGCATCACGGTGGGCTTGGACAGATTCGCCAGCTCTGTGGCACAGCTAAGGCCAGTGGTGTAGATCAGATTAGACTGATCCGGAAGTTGCCGCGCCAGCAAGGTGGTGGTACTCCCAGAGTCCAGAAAGATGGTTGTGTCCGGCCGCAGCAGAGACAGCGCCTTTTCTGCGATTTTCTGCTTTTCCGGAATGCTACGGACGAAACGCTTGCTCAAGTAATCGTCAGTCCCGATTACCATCTGCACCGACCTGGCCCCTCCATGAATGCGCACAATCCGCTTGGCTTCATCCAGATATTTCAGATCCGTTCGCAGCGTCATCTCCGATACATTGGGAAATGCATCTTTGATCTGGGAAAAACTGACGCTCTCATTTTCATTGATCAGTTCCACAATCGCATTCCTGCGTACTTCCATAGAATCCAAATTTTCCCTCCCGTCTGTGCCGGAATGCCCAGACGGGATTCTGACACGATCATTTATTCTTTAATGAAATTTGCTAACAGATATTCCTCTGCCTCCGGACACCATAACCCCTGGTGGGCATCCACGATGTCCGCAAGTGCAGCATAACGGCTGTCTCCCACGGCCTCGCCTCTGGCCCGCAGATCCGTGAGGGCAGTCAGCGGCATGGAAAGCCAGGTATAGATCAACTTCTTTCCGCCTGGAATCTTGGGCAGATTCAGCGTAGTTTCTGCTACTGCATCCAAGCCTCCGATATGGGTTACCATCACCGCGGGATTGATGCGCTTTGCCGCGGTCAGTTCCAGGGACTCGATCATATCCGCGGTATTGCCACCAGTGGTGCCCATAACATGGGTAGAATTATAGTGTACATCGTAGAAATTCATTGTGGCGCTGAACTGATTATCCGTAGGGCCGGCAAAGAAGTTCAGACAACCGTCACGTCCTAGGATGGCGCTGGACTGAGTCACTACCGATGCTACCGGCGCATAGCAGAGCACATCGTCATAGCCAGTGCCGCCGGAGATCCGCATCAGTTCCCCTACAGGGTCATCGAATTTTCCAGTATTCACAAAATGAACCTCGATCCCCTCCTTCGCATACTTTGCCGGCGGGAACAGCTGGGCAGCCCGATCCAAACGGTCCTGCGCCAGGTCAGTGACCACCACCATGGAGGGACGGATATCCCGGTGAAGGGCATAGGTCAACGCGCCCAGGCCCATGGGGCCTGCTCCTGCCATAATGGCCAGCTTGCCGTTTTCCTTAATACCCATCTGGTGGGTGTAAACGCCCATCTGGGTGTGATATGCCGCGTTAAATGCCCCGATGCTACAGGACATAGGCTCAGCGAGAGACGCCTCATAATATGCCCGCCCCTTGTACTCTAAAAGGCAGCCCAGCTCCATCACCTCTGCTGGAATCACGCAATAGGTGGTATCTCCGCCGAAAAACTCATAGGAATAGCCCGGGCTCCACATGGTTCCCTTATAATTTAATGCCGGCTGCAGGGTAAACTTCATCCCTGGCTTGAAGGTATCCTGGTGGTTCTTTCCCACTTTCACGATATCCCCGGCAAACTCATGTCCCATAATCGCCGGATGCTCCGCCACATCATCGTGAACCCGTTTATGATTCTCTCCTAAAATTGCGCATTTATAGGTGGACATGCAAATGCTGTCTGAAACTACCTTAACCAAAATCTCATCGTCCGTAATCTCCGGAAGTTCAAACTCCTCCAGTCTCAGGTCATTTGCTCCGTGCAATCTAACGCCTCTTGCTTTCATGGTAAAAGCTCCTTTCTGAATTATATCGAAAAATTTCTTTTGTTACAACAGTAAAATTTATACAAACACTCCCACTCTCCTCTATTGATTCCCTTCACGTCCTTGTCCGTATCCTGCCTGCTAACCGTATCTTCAGCAGCCCTTACTGCCATCGCCGCAGGAATTCCGGAAAACCTTTATCGGGAATGAAACGCTACCTTAGGAATCAGGCTCTCGATCACATCGTACTCCGCTGCCTGTGTTCCGCTGCACATCACATTGGCCGCGCCAGTGGCGATGGATAAACGCACCGTCTCCTCCAACGCCAGCCCTCTCTCCTCAGCCACAGCCAGAGCTGCCACCACGCTGTCACCGGCGCCTACCGTGCTCCCCACTGGCACCTTCAGTCCTTCCGCGTAGATGGTCTCATCCCCGGTCACATACAGAGCTCCCTCGCCTCCCATGGACACGACGATTTTTTTAATGCCATATTGGCTCATCAGATTCCGGGCCGCATTCTCCAGTTCCCCCGGCGTTTCAAGCGTCCTGCCCATAAGGCCGGACAATTCATGATTATTCGGCTTAATCAGATAAGGAGAAGCTTTCAGCCCCTCAGCTAACAGCTCTCCGTCTGCGTCCAGGATCACCTTCGCCCCTGTATCCCGGCATGCCTTCACCCAGGTGTAATACGTATCCTTCGGCGCTCCCTTGGGAAGGCTACCAGAAAGAACCACGATATCTTCCTCCCCCAGCTTTTCTAACAGCTCCTTCAGAAGGCTGTTTAACAGCTCATCCGTAACGGTAAGGCCCGGCTCATTAATGTCTGTGTTGGTATGGTGCTCCGGATCCACTACCTTTAAGTTTGTGCGGGTCTCTCCCTCTGCAAAAAGAAAGCTGGACTCCAGCCTCATCTCCTCCAGAGCCGACTGGATCGCCGTCCCTGTGCCTCCTCCAAGAATGCCGGTGGCAATACTCTTACCTCCCAGCTTGTCAATAACTTTGGAAACATTGATTCCCTTTCCCCCGGGATCCGTGCGCATTTTGGTAATGCGGTTTACACTGTCAACCGTAAAATTCACAATCTCTACCGTCTTATCCAGCGCTGGATTTAATGTTACCGTATAAATCATCGTTTCCTTCTCCTTTCTATATTTTGTTGAATCAACAGATTTTACTTTTGTTTCAACAACTTTAAATGAATAATACCAGAGTTTTTCTCTCTTGTCAACGGTTATTTCAAAAAAATCATTTTCTTTTCAAAAGTAAGCAAACAAAAAATCACGCAAATAAGGCCGGGCCCCTTGTATCCTCAGGTCCCAGCCTTTTGATCCCTATTCTGTCTTTGTATAAATTTATTTCAGGTCTTCTTCCATCTGCGCCACACCATATACCTCTCGGTAAATCTCCCGTTTATAAGGCAGAAACCCTTTCTCTTCCATAGCTTTAGGCCAGCTCATCACCCACAGAGGGATAGGCTTGTCCCCTTCCTTTAACGGCATCTGCTCATAATAGAAATCATTGGTAAAGAAACCGCACCGGTGGTAAAAAGCCTCTCTCCGGCCAGTCATCGGATCCGCCTCGTCCACTGGCTCAATCTCCAGAAACAAAGGCTTTCCCTTTTCCCGTCCCTCCTGGATGCACTCTTCGATCAGCATCCGTCCGTATCCTTTCCCCCGGCAGCTTTCCACAGTAGCCAGATGCTCCAAAAAGATGCCGGACTCCAACTCCCAGTAGCCGATAAAGGCACAGAGAGCCCCCTCGGCCCCACCATCCTCCGGCTCGCAGATTCCCCGCATCCGGTAAGCCGGATTCCCCAGCACTGCCCGCTGGCCCTCTTTGGTTCTCCGCTCCGCCGCTGGAAAAGCTGCCTGGTAGATGGCATAGATTTCTTCAAACAACGCTTCTGGATGAGGTAAAAACATAAGCGTGGCTCCTTTCCTTATTGCGACACAATTTCCTTTTTCCTGAATTTTCCTGATTATCCATCTATACGGTGATCTCTGCTTTCAGCCCCAGCAAAGCCTTATTCTCCTCAAGAAGCGGCCGGATTACTTCGTCTAAGAATTCCTCCACCTGCTCCGGCCCACGGCCCACATATTTCTTCGGATCCATGGTCTGCTTTAGCTCTTCCAGGCTCAAGTTAAATGCCGGATCTGCAGCAATCAGCTCCAGCAGGTTATTCTCCCCGCCGTTCACCTTTACATTTTTCCCTGCCTCCATGGACAGGGTACGGATCCTCTCGTGAAGCTCCTGGCGATCTCCTCCTGCCTTCACTGCATCCATCATAATATTCTCTGTGGCCATAAAGGGCAGCTCTGTCATCAGATGCTTCTCGATCACCTTAGGATACACCACCAGGCCATCTACCACATTCAGATACAAATCCAGGATCCCGTCAATGGCCAGGAACCCTTCCGGCACGGACAAACGCTTGTTGGCCGAGTCGTCCAGGGTGCGCTCAAACCACTGCGTGGAAGCCACCAACATAGGATTCATCACATCCGCCATCACATAGTTGGCCAAGGAGGCGATCCGCTCGCTGCGCATAGGATTCCGCTTATAAGCCATAGCCGAGGAGCCGATTTGATTCTTCTCAAAGGGCTCCTCCACTTCCTTTAAGTGCTGGAGGAGGCGGACGTCATTAGAAAACTTGTGGGCGCTCTGGGCGATCCCCGCCAGCACAGAGAGCACCCGGCTATCTATTTTCCGAGAGTAGGTCTGGCCCGATACCGGGTAACAGCCATCAAAGCCCATCTTCTCTGCAATCCTCGCATCCGCCTGGCGGCATTTCTCATGATCCCCGTCAAAGAGCTCCAGAAAACTGGCCTGTGTCCCAGTGGTCCCCTTGGATCCTAGCAGCTTCATGGATCCCAGGACATGATCCAAGTCCTCCAAATCCAGCGTTAAATCCATCAGCCAGAGTGTGGCCCGCTTCCCTACTGTGGTGGGCTGGGCCGGCTGGAAATGGGTGAAGGCCAGGGTGGGCTGATCTTTATAGGTATCCGCGAATTTCCCCAGCTCCGCCATCACATTTAACAGCTTCTTCCTCACCAGGCCCAGAGCCTCGGCCATAATGATTAGATCCGTGTTATCTCCCACATAGCAGGAGGTAGCCCCCAGATGGATGATCCCCTTCGCCTTCGGGCACTGGAGCCCGTAAGCATAAACATGGGACATCACATCGTGGCGCACCAGGCGCTCCCGCTCCTTTGCCACCTCGTAATTAATCTCCTCTGCATGGGCCTTTAATTCCTGGATCTGCTCGTCGGTAATGGGAAGTCCCAGCTCCTTCTCCGTCTCCGCCAGGGCAATCCACAGCCTTCTCCAGGTCTTAAATTTCTTATCCGGGGAGAAGAGATACTGCATCTCTCTGCTGGCATACCGCTCAGAAAGAGGGCTTACATATCGATCATTCATAGGTTCCTCCTTTTGTCATTCATGTGCTTTAACCACGCTAAGGGATATTCTGTCTCGCTATTGATCAATGCCTAAGCGCTTAAATACCTCCTGGTAGGCGTCCTCTACATTCCCCAGGTCCCGGCGGAAGCGGTCCTTATCCAGCTTCTCATGAGTGTCCATATCCCACAGGCGGCAGGTGTCCGGAGAAACCTCGTCAGCCAGGATAATCTGTCCGTGATAACGGCCAAATTCAATCTTAAAATCAATCAGTTCGATCTTTAAGGAAGCAAAATATTCCTGCATCACCTCGTTCACCTGGAAGGCATACTTGGTGATGTCCTGGATCTCCTCCTCTGTGGCCAATCCTAAGGCCAGGGCATAATATTGGTTAATAAACGGATCGCCTAAATCATCATTTTTATAGCTGAACTCCAGGGTAGGACAGCGAAACTTTACCCCTTCCTCCATGCCCATCTTCTTGGCAAAACTTCCGGCGGAGAAATTACGGATAATCACCTCCAGCGGGACGATCTCCACTTTCTTCACCGCAGTCTCCCGATCATTCAGCTCCTCTACCAGATGGGTGGGAACCCCTCTCTCCTCCAGCTTCTTGAAAATATAATTGGTCATACGGTTATTGATGGCGCCCTTGCCTACGATTGTGCCCTTTTTCAGCCCGTTAAATGCAGTGGCATCATCCTTATAGGAAACAATTAATACATCCGGATCCTCTGTGGTAAAAACCTTTTTTGCCTTTCCTTCGTACAGTAATTCCTTCTTCTCCATGGTCCTTATCCTTTCTTTTAAAGATTTATAATGATGTAATGTCATGATGTTGAGGTCTTATCATCATAAAAAGAACACGATTCCATGAAAAATTATAATATAAAGGGTTGTCAATTACAATATCTTTTTCCGCCTATGGTTTATTTTTTTATCTAATTCGTTTTATCTCTTCCTTTTCCTGAAAAATGGTGATCTCCCCATCCTGAATCCGGAATCGGAGACCGAAAAACTCCCGCTCCCAGCCATCCTCCTCTGCTGCGCCAATCGCATTCTGTTCCACCCTGCTGACGCCGCCCCTTCCTGTTTGGAGCAAGAGGAAAAGGCTAACGCCAAGAACCGACAGAAAACCACCCAGCCAGAATACCGCCGAAAAGCGGCTGCAGCTTCCCCATGGAATATCCTTAGGAGACCTGTTTCCCCATCCGCGCCTTTTCCAGGGCCCGCCCTGGCGGATAGCACCGGAAAACCACTGCCTCTTTGCCTGTCCAGACCTGCGCTGCCAATGAATCCGCCGCCGTTCCAGTTTTCGATTTATGTTGATTGCTTTTGTCAATTTCGTCGCCTCCACAGTACGCTGCCCCAAACATTCCGTCATGGGAAAAGAGTCCGTTTTCCTCTAAAGCAAGAAACGCCTCCCAAGATACGATCGGTGAATCGCGGTTCAAGATCCTGGGAGGCGCATTTGTATTCCAGATATTTCCATTATAGTGGAATGAGACGAAAAAGTCAAGGTGAAGGTTTACGGTTAATAGGCAGCAGAAAATGGCCGCTTGGTTGCCATCTACAGTAACAGCTTGACATTTGCCGGGAAATCATGGACAATAAAATATATTCGTTGAACGCGGCCCCATTACTTTTGCACATCAATACATCCGGACGCCGCAAAATGACGTGCATCATGGAGGAATAGTATGAAAATAGGATTTGATAACGAAAAATATCTCTCTCTCCAGTCAGAAAAGATTCGGGAGCGCATTAGCAAGTTCGGAGATAAGCTTTATCTGGAATTCGGCGGGAAACTCTTTGACGATTTCCACGCCTCCAGAGTACTGCCGGGCTTTGCCCCGGACAGCAAGCTTCGGATGCTTCTCCAGCTTGCTGACCAGGCAGAACTGGTGATTGCCATCAATGCGGAGGATATCGAAAAAAATAAAGTGCGCCACGACTTAGGCATCACCTATGATATGGATGTGCTCCGCCTGATTCAGGAATTTCGGGATGCCGGCCTGTTTGTGGGAAGCGTGGTGATCACCCAGTATTCCGGCCAGACCGGCGCAGGCCAATTCTGCGCTAAACTGGAGCACATGGGAATCCGGGTTTACCGCCATTACCACATCGAAGGATACCCCAGCAATGTCTCCCGGATCGTCAGCGACGAGGGATGCGGAAAGAATGACTATATTGAAACCTCCCGGCCCTTGGTAATCATCACCGCCCCCGGCCCGGGAAGCGGAAAAATGGCCACCTGCCTCTCCCAGCTCTACCACGAAAATAAGCGGGGAGTAAAGGCTGGTTATGCCAAGTTTGAAACCTTCCCCATCTGGAATCTGCCCTTAAAGCACCCGGTAAATATGGCCTATGAGGCCGCCACCGCAGATCTAAACGATGTAAATATGATCGATCCCTTCCATCTGGAAGCTTATGGGGAAACCACCGTAAACTATAACCGGGATGTGGAAATCTTTCCGGTCTTAAATGCTATCTTTGAGGGCATTTACGGAAAAAGCCCCTATAAATCCCCTACCGATATGGGGGTAAACATGGCCGGCTTCTGCATCGTGGATGATGAAGCCTGCCGGGAAGCCTCCAATCAGGAAATCATCCGCCGGTATTACCAGGCCTTAAACCGGCTGGCTGCCGAGGAGTGCTCCCAGGAAGAGGTCGTTAAAATCGAGCTCCTGATGAAAAAGGACAATATCTCTCCCGCCATCCGCCAGGTGGTAGGCGTTTGCAATACTCTGGCCGCCGCCAAGCAGGCTCCCACCGCGGCTATGGAGCTAAATGACGGGCGCATTATCACTGGGAAAACCACCCCTCTTCTGGGCGCCTCCGCCGCGCTGCTCTTAAATGCAGTTAAGGTCTGCGCAGGAATCGACCATGATGTCCACCTCATCTCACCCTCTGCCATCGAGCCTATCCAGACGCTGAAAACCCGGTATCTGGGAAGCCGCAATCCCCGGCTCCACACCGATGAGGTCTTAATCGCCCTATCCGTCAGCGCCGCCACCGACCCAGTGGCCGAGACTGCCCTTGCCCAGCTGCCAAAGCTGTACGGATGTCAGGTGCATACCTCTGTGATGCTGTCCCCGGTAGATATCAGCGTCTTTAAAAAGCTAGGCGTCCAGCTGACCTCTGAACCCATGTATGAGCACAAGAAAATCTACCGGTAAAAACATATTGGCTGTTGTGGAAAACTTGTCCTTCCTGTGGGCGGGTTCTCTTTAAGAGAGGACAAATTCACAGGCGATTCAGAATCGTTCCCTCTACCGAGATCGTTACCACCTTCCAGGGGATCGTCTTTTTGCTGGCCTGCAAAGCACGCTTCACCGCATTCTCAATCCCGCCGCAGCAAGGCACTTCCATCCGGACAACGGACACGCTCTTAATGTCATTTTGGGCAATAATCTCGGTCAGCTTCTGGGCGTAATCCCCCTCGTCCAGCTTGGGGCAGCCGATCAGCGCGATGTGCCCCCGGATAAAGTCCCGGTGGAAATTGCTATAGGCGTAAGCTGTGCAGTCCGCGGCAATCAACAGCTTGGCTCCGTGGAAATACGGCGCCTTTACCGGAGCCAGCTTGATCTGTACCGGCCACTGCACAAGTTCACTTGGGGAGGGGTTCTCCTCTGCCGTCTGAGCCGGCGCAAAAATAGCCGCCCTCCCCTTTGCCGCCTGGACTGCCCCTTGGTCGTAGGCAGGGGCCTCCCTCTCCTCAAAGGTAATCGCGCCGGTGGGACAGGTAGGCAGGCAGTCGCCCAGGCCGTCACAGTAATCCTCCCGGGTAAGGCGCGCCTTGCCGTCTATCATTTCAATGGCTCCTTCGTGGCAGGCAGAAGCGCAGGCTCCGCAGCCATTACACATTTTCTCGTCAATCTTTATGATTTTCCGTATCATTTCAATTCCTCCTTGGATTTCGTATTTCTTTTATTGACTTTCCGCTCCCAGTATAATACAATGCGGTTAACATGTATGTTGAATTTTCAACAGGAGAATTATTTATGGAAAACTATGTTGTTGCGCTGCAGAAATGCCCGCTGTTTCACGGTATTTCGGAACAAAATCTATCGTCCATCCTGCGCTGCCTTGGGGCAAAGGTCTCCTCCTACTCAAAAAAAGAAACCATCCTGGCTGAAGGGACACCTGCAAAATATGTTGGTGTTGTCCTATCTGGAGCTGTCCAGATAATCCAGGATGATTACTTCGGAAATAGAAATATTGTCACATTCATCGGGCCTTCTGAGCTATTCGGCGAGTCCTTTGCCTGTGCCGGGGTTTCGGCCATACCGGTCAGCGCCATCGCCTCGGAGCCGGCCGAAACCCTGTTGATTGACTGTCAAAAAATTACCCATCCATGCAGTCAGGGGTGTGAATTTCATCAGCAGCTGATCCATAACCTGCTCAAGGTAATGGCTGAGAAAAATCTCATCTTCCACCAAAAGATTGCCATCACCTCAAAGCGCACCACACGGGAAAAACTGCTTGCCTATCTGATGCTACAGGCGCAAAAAAACCACAGCAATACCTTTGAGATTCCCTATAGCAGGCAGGAGCTGGCCGATTATCTTGAGGTGGAGCGAAGCGGTTTATCCGTTGTCATCAGCAAGCTGGCCAAAGAGGGGATCCTGGAGACCAGGCAGAAAACCTTCAAACTGATAAAGCCCCTTCCTTATCCCACGGCGTAATGCCCATATGCGCCCGCTCCATCATCTCCCGGAACTTCTCCAGATCATTCCTGGTGGTAATCTTACTATTCCTCTCATCCCCCGGGATCATGACCACATCCAGCCCGGCCATTACTGCCGGTTCCGCGGAACCATTGATGGTTAAGATCTGATCTGGAAGAAGCCGGCAGTTCGCCTCATAATATCTGCCCAGACGAAATACCTCCGGCGCCTGCCCCGCATAAATCTCACTGCGGTTTAGCAGGGCAGTGACTCTCCTTCCGTCCTTGCTGGAATAGACGGTATCCTTCATGGGAAGCACCGGCATCAGCCCGTCATGTCCCTCTGCTCCCTGGAGGCAGTCGGTGATCTGCTGACCAGAGAGGAGCGGTCTGGCAGCATCGTGAATAAATACATAATCCAGATCACCGGCATATCCCCGGATATCCTCTAACCCGCGCAGGATAGAGAGCTGGCGGTTCCTTCCCGGCTCTGAGAAGCCTTTCCACTTTCCCGCCTTGTCCCATTTGGCCAGCCACCCCTGAATCTCCTCCCGCCAAGCGGGATCGGCCACAATCTGGATCCCGTCCACAAGGGGATGGACAGACAATGTTTCGATACAATAGGAAATGATCGGCCTTCCGCCAACTTCGATATATTGCTTGGGGATATCCGCCCCCAGCCTGGCGCCAGTGCCGCCAGATAAAATTAATGCGATATTCATATTCCTTCTCTCCTGTCCTGTGTTCAGTTACCCTCCAATTATACAGAAGAAGAGGAAGTCCGTCAATCTTCGCCATACGTGCGATCAAGCAATGCAGGCGCTAATATCCTGGATCCACCAGCGTTTGTCTCCCGCCCTGCCCATATCCGCCAGCACCAATATCCCGGCCATCGCCTCTCTTAAGCATCCGGCATGGGGACTTACTTCTGCCATCTCGTTTAGCCGCTCCTTCTCTGTGACGGCGATAAATTCCCATGGCTGCTCATTTCTCGCAGAGGGGGCCTGCATCCCCGCCCAGATCACTTCCTGGATCTGTTCTCTGGTTACTGCCTGCCGTCCAAAGCTTCTGCAGGAATACCGGGAATAAATCACCTCATTCATTCCGACACCTCTAAGCTCTCTTTCCTCCAAACCTTCTCGGATATAATAGAAAGAAAGATACTCTATCCATCGTATCTTTCCCAATTTGCCCGCTATTATTTGTCTATTACCACTAAATCATATCAAATTATCCTCCGTTTTTCAATCAATTTGACGAATGCAGCGATATATTGTTCAACTGCACAAAGGTTCGAAAAAAATTTTGTCCATCTGCACGACCTTCCTCCATCGCCCCAGGCCTTTCCTACTCTCCAATCTTCTTTACCTTCCGGTAAAAGGTGGCCCTGGTCACATTGCACAAGCTGGCTGCCTCTGTCGCCGAGATCTCCTTATCGATCCACCGGTTGCAGATCTGCCCGAAATTTTCCGGCAACGGCTTTTCCGGCCGGCCAAACTGTACCCCACGCAGTTTGGCCGCCTCTATGCCCTCCTTCTGCCGGCTGCGAATGTTGCTCCGCTCATTTTCCGACACATAGCTTAAGAGAGCCAGCACCAAATCTGCAATTAACGTCCCTAATAGATCCTTTCCCCTTCTGGTGTCAAGAATGGGCATATCAAGTACCACGATATCCACCTTCTTCTCCTTGGTCAGGATGCGCCACTGCTCCAACACCTCCTCGTAGTCCCTTCCCAGACGGTCAATGCTCTTGACATAAAGCACGTCATCTGACCTCAGTTTTCGAAGCATAGCCCGATACATTGGGCGTTGGAAGTCCTTTCCGGACTGTTTGTCAATGAAGATATTTTCTCTGGGCACCTGGGCTTTTCCCATTGCAATCATCTGCCGGCTCTCGTTTTGCTCTCTAGTGCTGACACGTACATATCCGTAAATCATTCCCATAATTCTCTAATTTTCCTCCTCTGTATCCATTTTCCTCTTATGGAAATTGTCTCATCTGAATGCAAAAAAAGACAGACTATATTTTGCCCTAAAGAAAATACCCTCTATAATGAAGATTGGAAATCGAAAACACATGATTGCTTTGGTCCTGCCCTGTCACGTTTCTCTTATCTAAGCGCAAAAAAGACGCATGGCTTACCAATTACGGATCCATGCGTCTTTCCATGATTATTTTCGTATTAACTTATTTTCGCAAAGGGCGGTCTACTCTTCCCTGCACCGCTCATTGATCTCATCAATCGCTCTCTGCATCTCTTCTTTCGTCACATCGCCCCCCAGCAGTGAGGTTACCACATTATAAATCCCCATATAGTTCCCCTTCAGCAGAGGCGTCATCCGCTCCACCTGGTCAGCCTTTAGCACCTGCTTTTCAACCAGAAAATCCAGATACATTTTCTTCGCCTTAGGGTTTTCGAAAACAGCGGTGTGCTGGCTGTCTAGATAAAGCTTGCGGAATTTCTTTTTCGCCTGGATTACCTCCACACTCACACTGGCTCTCACATCTCCTGCGCTGGCGGCTGCCCAGATAGTAAAGCTTCCTTCCTCCACCACCCAGTCCGATGCCTCTGGATCGTAGTAGGCGAAATCCCGGTATCCCAGGGTAAAGGAGATTTCCTTTGTCTCCCCCGGCTCCAGCTCTACCTTCTGGAATGCCTTCAGCTCCTTTTGGGGACGATGCAGGCGGGAATGTTCATCCGTTACATAAATCTGAACCGTCTCTTTGCCCTTCACCGCTCCGGTATTGGTCACATCCAGATAGATGGTCACCGTCTCGCTGTCCTTAAACTGTGCTTTCTCTGCCCGCATATTGGAATAGGCGAAGGAAGTATAGCTGAGTCCGTGGCCGAAGGGGAAGAGAGGCTCGATTTTCTTTTTCTCATAGTAGCGGTATCCCACAAAGATCCCCTCGCCATAAACATGATGGCCGCACTCTCCCGGGAAATTTAGATAGGTGCTGGTATCCTCCAGGCGTTTGGGGAAGGTTACTGGCAGCTTGCCCGAGGGATTCACCTTGCCGAAAAGTACATTGGCCACTGCCTCCCCGGCAGTCTCTCCAGCCAGGAATTGCTCCACCACTGCTCCGGTCTGTTCCAGCCATGGATCCATCGTCACCGCGTCCCCATTGCTCAGGACCACGATGACATTCTTCTGCACCTTGGCCACCTCTTCAATCAGACGGATGTGGGAGGAATCGATCTCCAAATGCTTCCGGTCAAAGCCCTCTCTGTCGTAGGCCACCCACAGGCCGGCAAAGATCACCGCCGCGTCCGCTTCTGCTGCCGCATTCCTTGCCTCGGCTAATAGCTCCTCCGAGGTCTCATTTTTCAGCTCATAGCCTTTCGCATAGGTGAGTTGGATGTCCCCGGCAGCCAGCCGTTCCATCTCCTCATAGGGGGAACTGATCCGGATGGGATTCACCAGGGTACAGCCCCCTCCCTGATACCGGGGCTCCTTGGCAAAGGCGCCTAAAACCGCGATATGCCCATACTTTTCCTTCGTAATGGGGAGAAGCTCCCTCTCATTTTTCAGCAGGACAACCGATTCCTCTGCCACCTTCTCTGATAATGCCCTGTGAGCCTTAAAATCCACCTGGTCAGTGAAGTTTTCCTGCTCCTTGGCCTGGAAAACCAGCCGCAGGATCCGTTCCACGCACTGATCCAGAACTTCCTCTGACAGGCTGCCCTCCTTTACCGCCTCCACAATGGACTGATTATTCCGCCGGTTTTCCGGCATGTCCAGATCATTGCCAGCTTTCAGGGAAGCCACCCGATCCTTCACGCCGCCCCAGTCGGATACCACCACCCCGTCAAAGCCCCATTCATCCCGAAGGATATTGGTGAGCAGCTCTTCATTTTCCGCCATCTGGACGCCGTTTACTTTATTATAGCTGGACATCACCGTCCAGGGCTTTGCGTTTTTAATGGCCGTCTCAAAGGGAGCCAGATAGATCTCCCGGAGAGCCCGCTCCTCCACATCAGAGCTCATATTGATTCGAAGGGTTTCCGCGTTATTGGCCGCGAAGTGCTTGATGCTGGTGCCGGTTCCCGTCTCCTGAACCCCCTTGATCAGGCTCTCCGCAATAGCTCCGGTGAGACAGGGATCCTCAGAATAATATTCGTAGCCCCGCCCTCCCAGAGGGCTTCTCTTAATATTGATTCCCGGGGCCAGCAGGAGATTCACCTTAAAATACCGGCACTCATCCCCCAGGGCCCTTCCCATCTCCTGTACCAGATCCCGGTTCCAGGTAGAAGCCAGGCAGGCGCCTGAGGGGTAGCATACCGCCTCATACTGATTAGTAATGGTAGGGGAATTCTGGGTTAAGTCCGTTACCTTTAAGAAGTCGGAGGTGTCCTGCTTCCGCTCCTGGTTCACTGGCTTCATGATCCGCACCCCGTTGGAACCGTCAGCCATCCAGATCTCGGGAACGCCTTTCTCCTCAATGGGCCTGGTCTGCCACAGCCCCAGACCGGAGCAGAGGGAGGCTTTTTCCTCCAGGGTCAGGGTCTCCAGGACTTTTCTCGCCTTCTCGCCGGGATTTTCCCCAGATTTATTTCCTATGTGAGTCATATTCATTCTCTCCTTCATCTCATTCTCCTATCCCTTCACACCGCTGGATGCAAAGCTCTCGATAAAATATTTTTGGGTAAATAAAAACAGCAGGATCAGCGGGGCCAACGCCAGGGTACAGCCTGCCATAATCAGGGCATAGTGTGTGCTCTGGGCCTGCTGGAACCGCTGCAGCCCTACGGTCAGGGTTAAAAGCTCTTCCTTATTGCAGTAAATCAGCGGATTAATGTAATCATTCCAGGTCCAGGTAAAGGAAAACAGCAGCAAGGTGACAAAGCCGGATTTGGTCAGGGGCAGCATGATCTGCCAGAAGATCCGGAAGTGGCCTGCTCCGTCGATCTGAGCCGCCTCAGTCAGCTCATAGGGAATCCCTTCATAATACTGCCTCATCAAGAAGGTATTAAAAGCAGAGAAGATGCCAGGAAGAATCAGCGCATAAAACGTATTGTTGAGATGCAGCTGCCCGAAATAAATGTATTTGGGCAAAAGGGTCACCTGAACCGGCACCATCAGCGTTGCCAGATATACGCCAAAGATCAGATTCTTCCCCCGGAATTTCAACCTGGCAAACCCGTAGGCCGCTGTGGTGGAGAGAAAGATAGTCCCCACCAAAGTAATGCCTGTGACAATCAGGCTGTTGCGATAATAGTTGGGAAAATCACTCTTCAGCCATACCGTAGCATAGTTATTCCAGTTCACCGTCCTGGGAATCAGGCGAATGGGAAATTCCATCACATCCACCTCATTCTTAAACGAGGCGGACACCATCCACAGGAAGGGGAAGATACAGGCCAGCGCCAGCGCCCCCACCAGCAAGGTAGCGATGCATCTTTGCGTCATGGTTTTTACTTTTGTCTCCATATCACCCCTCCTAGAGCGTATATTTTTCTTTCAGCTTCACCTGGACAGCGGAAACCACCATAATAATCACGAACAACAGTACCGCTACCGCGGAAGCGTAACCGATATTGTGCTCTCGGAATGCATAATGGTAGATGCAGTAGACCAATACATTGGTGGAATATCCCGGGCCGCCCTCGGTGAGCACATTGATCTGGTCAAACACCTTGAAAGAATTGATGGTGGCCAGAATGGACACAAAGAGAATGTGGGAAGCCAGCATAGGGACGGTGATACGGAAAAACACCTGCAATCCATTGGCCCCGTCCACCCGCGCCGACTCATACACTTCCTTGGACAGCCCCTGAAGGGCTGCCAGGAAAAGAATCATGTAATATCCTGCATCATGCCAGATAGACATGAGGATAATCCCTGCCAGGGCGGAATTACTCTTGGTAAACCATCCGGGGAGATTCTTCACTCCCAGGGAGGCCAGCACAGAATTCACCGGGCCGCCCTCGGGGTTTAAGAGAATCAGCCATACATAGGCCACGGACACCATGGCGGAGATATAGGGCATAAAGCACATCAGCCGCAGAGGCACCTTGCAGAATACATAGTTATTTAACAGCACCGCGATCACCAGCGCCAGGCTCACCGAGATGGGCACATAGGCGACAGTATAGATCAGATTGTTCAGCAGCGCGGTTTTCAGCCGCTCGTCAGACACCATCCGTCCAAAGTTTTCCAGGCCGGCAAACTCTATGGCCGACAGGCCCTGCATTGGATTCCATTTGGTAAATCCCAGCACCAGGGAAAACAGGATGGGAAGCGCCACAAAGATCAGGATTCCAATAAAATTTGGGATGACGAACAGATATCCGGCCCGTTCCTCCTGTAGCTGTCTTTTGGACAACTTCTGTTTCCTTCCTCTCATGCCTTATGCCCTGTCCCTTTCCTTGTTATTCCTCATTGGCGATAGCTTCGTTGGTGATCTTCTCGATCTCTGCCAGCACCTCGTCCGCTGATTTTTCTCCGTTAAAGTACAGCTGGGTCTGCTCCTGCATAGACTGCTGATATTCTGCCGCCGCCCGTCCAGTAGGCTTCTGGCTCACTGCCGACATATCTTCAAAGAGCACCCGCACATCATCTACCTCTAAGCCGGATCCCTCGATAAAGTTCTGGATGAGGCTGTCATCGTATGCCGGTTTGTAGGAGGGATAGTTTCCAGTCCCGGCGATCCGGGCCGCCCCTTCCTCTACCATGTACCGGATAAACCGCCAGGCTTCTTCCTTATGCTCAGAATTCGCCGGAATCGCCAGGATCGTGGCTGCTACGCTAAAATTGCTCTCGCTCTCCACCGTCTCGTCAAATCTGGGCATAGGCGCCACGCCGATGGAAAAATCATGAGGATAATTCTCCTGATCCTTGATGTTCTGGACGATCCAGGATCCAGCCTGGACCATGGCACATTTGCCTCCTAAGAATGCGGAAGCCTGGCTGGCCTTGGTGGCGATTATCTGGCTGAAGGAAAGCTGGTATCCCAGATCATCCATTTCCTTCCTCCGCTCCAGGGAAGTCTTAAAGCCATCTGCCATAATATTGCACTTTCCGTCCTCTGTGTACCAGGGAGAAACCTCATTGCCCACTGGCGCCCACTGTCCGTTAAAGGTATGGGTGTAGGTTCCGTAGATCTTAGCATCTCCCTCGCCACTGGTCAGCTTCTTCGCTGTCTCCATGTACTCTTCCCAGGTCCAGGATCCGTCCGGATAGTCCAGCCCTGCGGCGTCAAACATATCCTTGTTGTACCAGATTCCCTCTACCGTAGAGCGTAAAGGATAGCCGTAGGTCACTCCATTATAACTGGCATAATTTAAAATATCCCCGAAATTTCCTGCCATGTCGATGCCATCCCTCTGGATAAATTCATCCAGCGGCGCATACATCCCGTTTTTCATCCGCAACATCTGCTCCCCGTCAGAGCCAGGCATTACGTCAATCTCACCGCCGCCCATAGCCAAGATATCCAGCTGAGTCAGCTTATCGGATCCATTGTCCGGGATGGCATGATACTTTACCTCAATATCCGCATTTGCCGCATTAAAGTCATCGATAATGGTCATATCCATAGGCGCCCAGTCATAATAGTGGATCACGGTCTTTTCCCCGGAAGAAGCCGCTTCCTTGGCTCCCTCATCCGACGAGCCAGCCCCCTGGGCTGCCTGGCTGGTCTCCCCGGCTCCTCCATTGCCGGTCTGTCCGCCTTCCCCTTTTGAACCTCCTGAGCATCCGTAAAGGGTACTGGCCGCAAGGGCTGCTGTCAATGTGATGGCTAAGATCTTTTTCATTTCGATAACTCCTCCTTTGATGTTAAACTATACTTCTTCATCACGATTCCCGGCAACATCTTCTTGCCGTCTAAACGCTTACATTTTTATTATAACTGCACAAAATTTCTTCACAAGGAGGCCCGTTTTATATAAGTTCTGCTTTTTTCATCACCGGATAAAAATTCTTCAGATTTCTCCTGTTTTTTTCAGCGGGAAGGTAATGATAATCTCCGTCCCCTCGCCCAAGCGGCTGAAGATTTCCAGACTGCAGGCCTCACGGTAGCAAAGGTAAAGCCGGCGCATCACGTTATAAAGGCCGATGGATTTCGTCTCTTTATACTCTGTTTCCCTGTCATCCCACAGCTGCCGCAGATAGGTAAGCTCTTCCTCCTTCATGCCTCTTCCTGTGTCTTTCACCGAGATCACCAGATCCTCCTCCTCTCTGCTGCACCAGATCCGGATGGTCTCACAGATATTTTCCACCTCCAGGCCATGTTTGATGGAATTTTCCACCAAAGGTTGGAGGAGCAGCTTCATCACCTGGCAGGAATACAGCTCCTCCTCCACATCCACCACACAGGTCAGGCGGGAGCCGAAGCGGAGCTTGGACAGGGCAATGTATTGCCCGATATTGTCCAGCTCTTCCTCTAAACTGGTAAATTCTCCCTTATTCTCTGTATTGGAGCGGAAAAATTTCCCCAGAATCCTGATCATCTCCGCCACCTCCCGATTGCCGTCCATCTGAGCCTTCCAGTTGATACAGTCCAGGGTATTGTAAAGGAAATGGGGATTAATCTGCATCTGCAGCGCCTGAATCTGGCTCTCCTTAATGCTCAACACCAGCTCCTGGTGAACCAGTTTATTTTCGTACACCTGATTGGCCAGGTCATGGATCTTCTCCATGGTCTGGTTAAAAGACTGGTACAAATTAGAAAATTCCGTAATTCTGCTGTTCTCCTGGATAATCACCTTGCTGTGCCTTGCCTGCTTAAAATGTTCCACCAAAACCTTTACCGGGACCCCGATATTATGTGACAGCATCAGCCCGATCATAGTAAAGGCCAAGATCAAGATTAAACTCAGGATCAGGCACACGCTGAATACAATCCCCCCTTCTCTGGTGATCTCCGATCGCTTGGTGAGACAGACATAGTTCCATCCCCGATCCGCGATTCGCTTCTCCGTCATGGCATATTCCGTGCCATCCATCGTAATATATCCGTCCGCCCCAGCCTGGCAGAAAAATGCTTCCCCCACCTGCTCCTTTCTCTGGCAGCTGATAATCCGTTCATTCTCATCCAAAAGAAAAAAGCGCTTGGTATATACATCTACATCATCTGCCACAATGTCGGAAAACATCTCCGCGTCAACGTAGATCACAAGATATCCAAGGGCCTTTCCCACAGTCATAATCTCATTTAATGTATTGTCCCTGCCGCTCTGGGTGGAAAAGATTTTCCGCACAATGGGAATCGTCATCACCCTGGCGGTGGAGGTACTGTTGGCATCATAGCCCATGGGCAGCCAAAGGCTCCTCCCGTAAGAATTCTCCACCTGGGAAAACCATTCGTAGTCGGAGATCCGCACATTTTGGTCAAAAGGCTCCTTGCTGCCGATCACCTCCCCATTATTGGAAAAAAGCACCACATTCACACAGTCGTACAGCGCCCGGTTTAGACGGCTGTTATAAAACAAGCTGTTGTTCACGCGGATACGGACCTGGTCCAAGTCCATCGGTTCCCCTCTGCCATACTCGTAGGCAATAAGGATAGACTGGATGTCCCCGTCAAAAGCCAGGGTTGCGGAGATATTTTCCGCCTGCCCGCTTAAATAGTCGGTTGTATTGCACAGCTGGGACACCAGCCAGGCGTCTCCCTCCTGAATCCTCTCTCTGGCATTTTTCACAATTCTGGAATAAATCCCCAGGCCAGACAAGCAAATGGTGGTCACAATCGCCGCGATAAAGATCAGGAGCAGATACGCTTTCAGCGACAGGTTTCTCTTCCTCTTCTTGTTCACCCTTCCTCCTTTCCCCGGAATCTGGCAATATAGTCTGCCGGGGAACAGTGATAATATTTTTTAAAGGCATCAGTAAAATACCTGGGATTTTTATAACCAGTCATCTGGGCTATCTCATAGATGCGGTACTTTCTGGACAAGAGAAGAAGGCGCGCCTTCTCCATCCGCACCATCACCAGATGGGCCTTAAAGCTGTGCCCCTCCGCCTTGGTAAATATGGTAGACAGGTAGCCGTAGCTGATATTCAGCCGGTTGGCTACCGAAGCCAGGCTCAGGCTCTCATCCCCGTATTCCGCCTCAATCATGGATTTCGCTTTCCCAGTGAGGAGGTTCCGCATATGATCCGAGTGATTCCACAGAGACTTCCGGATATTGTCCATGTCCTGACGAAACTGCTCTCTCAGGCGCTCCAGCTGTCCATCCCCATTAAAAGGGCTTTCCAGCTGTCCGCTCCCCTTTTGCAAGCTTTCCCTCTTCCAATCCTTCCCCCCCCAAGGCTCCCTCGCGCCACCATCTACCTGCAGCTCTCCTTCCTTCTCCTTCTGACAGGCAAACCAGTACACTGTGCCTTCATGGTTTAGGTCAAAATATTCCAGCAGCCTGGTAATAATGTGCCCGTAAAATCTGGCAAGATCCTGCGCTCTGCAGGAGGATAACCGTTGATCCAGATCCTTTATCTGTTGATCCACCTGGTAAAACCGCCCATTTTCCAGGTGGATAATCATCTCCTGCTCCAGGGCCTCCACCATCTTCCACTCTTTGGCGTATTTCTTCTCTGTCTCCCTTTCCCAACGCTTTCCCTGTTGAGTCTCCTGTGGCCCCCGCCTCTCCTTGTCCAGGTTTTCCTTCAGCTTAAGGAATACCGCTTCCACCTCCTCCTGCCCCAAAGGCTTCAAAAGATAGTCCTCCACCTTTAAGACCAGGGCCTGCTTGGCCAGCTCAAATTCCCCATAGCCGCTGATAATCACCGCCTTGATCTCCTTCTGGTATCCCTTCGCCCCCTCAATCAGCTCCAGGCCGCTCATCTGAGGCATCCGGATATCCGTCAGAATCACGTCCACCGAGTGATCCCTGAGATATTCCAGGGCTTCCACCGCGCTCTGGAAGGTTCCCTTTACCGAAAACCCCATCTCTTCCCACCGGATCACCTTTTCCAGCCCCTTACGGATCAGCTCGTCATCGTCCACGATAATCACTGTATACATCGCCTTCTCCTCTCGCCTGTGCTTTTTCTGAATTATCCCTATACTTCCCCTTCTACCATTATAGCGAAGGATATTTTTTGCCGCAATGTGGGATTTTTGATATTTGTTCCGTTTTTTTCATGGTTTGTTGCTATTCCAGTCGCCTCCCAATGCCATGATAGCCGTCATCTTTCGATTGGATATGTTTGAACATTGCCAACGACTTCACCTATTTTCGGAAAGACTTCAACTTTCAAGTCCACAAGCCAGAATAGGCCGGAAAATAAAGAAAAGAATGCAAAAAAAGCAGCAAATCTTTTTCAGACTTGCTGCTTGCATATGCCGCTGCAATGTAGCGGCGGTTATTTAATTTTCATATAGTGGCAATCCTACAAGCTGAGACTTATCGCTCCTTTATCATGACAAAATTCGTAAGAAAAATCCCTTGCCGCTCTACTTGCTGCTCTTTAACAACTTGATATCCTCTTTTTTCAAAAAAAGCTTTTGCTGTAATGGAAGCATGAGTAACAATATTCCCTTGAACTGCCGACTCCAACTGATCACATATAGCGGTGGCAATTCCTTTTCCCTGATAATCTGCATGAACAAATAAGTGGTCAAGATAGCCTGTCTTATCCATATCCCCAAATCCTACAATAATGTCATTGTCAACCGCGACAATGCTGAAATGTTCTTGAAGTGTCTGGTTCCATTTTTTCCGATCTGCCTGTCCTGTTGCCCATGCATCTAATTGCTCTTTTGGATAATCTTTTGCATTTACTACATGAACCGTATGATAAAAAAGCTCTGTCAATTCTTTACAATCTGTTGGTTGATATTCTCTGATCATCATCTCAACAATTCTTTTTCCTTTCCTGCAAAATCGCGTTTTATCGGCAACTTTATTATAGCATTTTATCAGGCAAATCAAGAACACTCAACCATTAGAACGTACGTCTAGTAAATATACAATAAAAAGGAGTCATTCATATTTTCCCCCCTTTTCATTGTATATCAAGCTATTTTAAAAGAAACTCCAAACGTATCATCTTGTATCTAAGTATTTGCATATACAGTTCCTTCTGCTTTCGCATATTCATTCTCTGTGTATCCCATAGATATTATCTGCTCTTTTGTAATATTAACTTTAATCATTCTCTTAATCGCATCGATTCTTTCACGTTCTATAATATTCTCTGACAAATTGCACATAATCTGAATCCTCCCTTCTAATTCAGCAGTCATAACCATTCCGTATTCATCTGCCAATATACGCTTTTTCTCTACAACATCTTTCCCAGAAAGTAATTCTTCAAGCATAGCAATTAATACATTTTGAGATTTCCTTATACTATCTCCCAAGCGCTTATCCTCGTCATTTCTTATATTGACAATAATACCCTTCATTAAATCTATATGGTAAGAATCTTTTTTATTTCCAAAAATTGTTTTTCTGTCAAATCTGATCTCCTCAATGGAATCTTCTGTTTCACTGCTATCCATACAAATCCAGATACTCCGTACTTTTTTCAAATTATCAAAGTCACTATGGAAAAACTCTGTCTGTTTCTGTGCTGAAATCATTCTCGCAAGATAGAACACAATCCTGTTCTCCAAATGATATCCCAATTTACTTGAATCTGATGATTTTTGAGCTTCAATATTCACCAGTATTTTCATCTCAGCTTCTTTATAATATGCGGTAAAGCGAATATCATAATAGACGATACCCTCTCCTGGAATATTATCCTCTGTAATTGTCGCTTTCACCCGTCCCAGATTAGAAAGCCCTGCATCAACCGGCCTTGTTCCTATTTCAATATCACTGCCGATGCAGCCCATGATACCTTCAATGTCCATATCCTGAAACTCTTCCACTGTATACTTCAGAATCCGGGATAATATCTGCTTATCCGCAAGCAGGTACTTTACATTCGTATCATATGCAGAACCGGATTCGCTCGTTGCATCGACAGCCTGTCCTAAATTAGTCTCTATCATTATCCCACCCTTTTCTCTAATTATATGCGATTGCAATAATAAAATCAATGACAGGAAAATAAATGTTGAAAAGTCCCCTGCATCCGTCTCTCGACGAATTTTGGTTACCAGCACATCCTGTTCATATCATTCTCACTGTCCTCAAAACCGCTATATATAGATTATAAGTTTCTAATTATATCTATATCTTGTATTCATATTTTTGTAGTAATAGTAGGACACAAAGTATTCTACCGCGTTACTCGGAAAATACTCTTTGAACTCGCCATAGAGCTGTGCCGCTAATGTCTTATTGTGCGCTATTACCAAAGTCGGCTTGTTAAGC
>CATJIO010000088.1 GCA_949740725.1 uncultured Lachnospiraceae bacterium
ATGGTTTATATTAATGACAAAATGGAATAAGGAATTTAATTTTATGTAGGAGGAAATTAGTATGAATTTTTCTGGACAGGATTTTATTTATGGTTGTTCTGCAATTGGTGCCGGCTTAGCCATGATCGCTGGTATCGGACCTGGTGTTGGACAGGGTATTGCAGCTGGTTACGGCGCGTCTGCGGTTGGACGTAACCCGGGAGCAAAGTCTGACATTACCTCTACCATGCTGTTAGGCCAGGCAGTTGCCGAGACCACAGGTCTTTACGGTCTGGTTGTTGCTATTATTTTAATGTTCGTTAAGCCGTTCGGTTGATTAACAGAAAATAGTAGTGCAGGAGAGGAGGCAAGGTCTTGGACGAATTTTTAAGAATTATAGGATTTGACTGGCAGTTAATCCATGATGTGGTTTTAACTGGCATCAATGTTTTCTTCCTGTTCTTTGTGCTGTCCTACCTGTTGTTTGAACCTGCCCGCAACTTTCTGGAGAAGCGGCGCCAGAAGATAGCCGGAGATCTGGCCGAGGCTGCCGATAACAGGAAGACGGCTCAGGAATTGAAAGCAGAGTATGAAAGCAAAATTAAGGAAATTAATAAAGAAGCAGATGGGATTCTTGCGGAGGCCAGGAAAAAGGCCATGGCAAAAGAAGCGGACATCCTGGATGAGGCCAGAGCGGAGGCTGCCAGAATTATCGAGCGCGCAAACCGCCAGGTAGAACTGGAACGCAAGAAAGCATTGGACGATATGAAGCAGGAAATCATCTCTATCGCATCTTTGATGGCCGGAAAGGTTGTGGCCGGTTCCATCGATGTGAAGGTACAGGATAGCCTGATTGATGAAACATTAAAGGAAATGGGTGAGAGCACATGGCTAAGCTAGCAGCGAAGGTATACGGCGACGCCCTGATGGAAGTAGCCCTGGAGGGCCAAAAGGTCGACTCTTTGTATGATGAGGCGAAGGCCCTGGCAGGAGTTTGGGAGGAAAACCGGTCCTTAGCCGCTCTTTTGGACAACCCAAAGGTGGTGAAGGAGGAGAAGCTGGAGCTTTTGGAAACCATTTTCCGGGACCGGGTCTCTCTGGACATGCTGGGCTTCCTGACCACGGTGGTGGAAAAGGGCAGGCATAAAGAAATTCCTTCCATCCTGGAGTGCTTCATCAGCCAGGTAAAGGAGTATAAAAAGATCGGTACTGCCTATGTGGTAAGTGCGGTGTCTTTAAACGATGCGCAGAAGGCGCAGGTAAAGGAACGATTACTATCTACGACCCGGTATGTAGAATTTGAAATTCATTATACGATTGATTCCAGTTTGATCGGCGGTATGATAATTCGAATCGGCGACCGTGTGGTGGATTCCAGCATTAAGACCCAGCTCTATGAGCTTCAGAAGGAGCTGGCCAATATTCAGTTGGCATAAGGGTTTTACGCTTAACTAACAAGGAAAGAAGGTGCGAACCTTAGTTATGAATTTGAGACCAGAAGAGATCAGTTCGGTAATTAAAGAACAGATTGCAAAATATTCTACCAAACTGGAGGTATCGGACGTAGGTACCGTAATCCAGGTGGCTGATGGTATTGCGCGTATCCATGGTCTGGAAAATGCTATGCAGGGCGAGCTTCTGGAGTTCCCGGGAGAAGTGTTCGGCATGGTGCAGAACCTGGAGGAGGATAATGTAGGCGCCGTTCTTTTAGGTGATTCCTCCGCCATCAGCGAGGGCGATCTGGTTAAGACGACCGGACGTGTAGTAGAGGTCCCGGTAGGCGATGCCATGACCGGACGCGTAGTAAATGCATTGGGCCAGCCCATCGATGGCAAAGGCCCCATTCAGACGGATAAATTCCGCCGGGTAGAGCGTGTTGCTCACGGCGTTATAGAGAGAAAGTCCGTAGATACTCCGTTACAGACCGGTATCAAGGCTATCGATGCCATGATTCCCATTGGACGGGGCCAGCGTGAGCTGATTATCGGTGACCGTCAGACAGGTAAGACGGCCATCGCCATTGATACCATCATTAACCAGAAGGGCCAGGGGGTACACTGTATCTATGTAGCCATCGGCCAGAAAGCTTCCACTGTTGCGAATATCGTAAAGACCTTAGACGAGTTCAATGCTATGGACTATACTACCATCGTTGTTTCTACAGCGTCGGATCTGGCGCCCCTTCAGTACATCGCGCCTTATGCCGGCTGCGCCATCGGCGAGGAGTGGATGGAGAACGGTGAGGACGTATTGGTTGTGTATGACGATTTAAGCAAGCATGCGGCGGCCTACCGTACTCTGTCTCTGTTGCTGAAGAGACCGCCGGGACGTGAGGCGTATCCTGGAGATGTATTCTATCTGCACTCCAGACTTCTGGAGCGCGCCTCTAAGCTTTCAGATGATTTAGGCGGCGGTTCCTTAACAGCACTGCCAATTATTGAAACCCAGGCTGGGGATGTTTCCGCCTATATTCCGACCAATGTAATTTCCATCACGGACGGCCAAATTTATCTTGAGACAGAAATGTTCAACTCCGGCTTCCGTCCTGCCATCAATGCCGGTTTGTCTGTATCCCGTGTAGGCGGTGCGGCACAGATCAAAGCGATGAAGAAGATTGCGTCTCCGATTCGTACAGAATTAGCTCAGTTTAGAGAGCTGGCTTCCTTCGCGCAGTTTGGATCCGATCTGGATGCAAGTACCAAGGAGCAGCTGGCGCAGGGCGAGAGAATCCGGGAAGTATTAAAACAGCCTCAGTATCAGCCAATGCCAGTGGAATATCAAGTTATCATTATTTTTGCGGTTACCCGGAAATATCTGTTGGATATTCCAGTAAATGATGTGCTGGCCTTTGAAAAGGACTTATTTAAGTTCATTGATGAGAAGTATCCGGAGATACCCAAGTCCATTCGCGAGACCAAGGTATTAAGTCCGGAGACGGAAGAGCTGTTGGTTAAGGCACTGACACAGTGTAAGGCAGAACGTTAGAAGGCAGGTGAACCATCATGGCATCCATGAGAGATATAAAAAGAAGACGTGCCAGTATCCAGAGCA
>CATJIO010000089.1 GCA_949740725.1 uncultured Lachnospiraceae bacterium
GATACAGGAACTGGAGAAAATTTCAGGACTGACCTCCGAACAGGCAAAAGAATATCTTTTAAAATCTGTTGAAGACGATGTAAAGCACGATACTGCAAAATTAGTAAAGGAACTGGAAAACAAAGCCAAAGAGGAAGCGGATCGCAAGGCGAAGGATTATATCGTGACCGCCATTCAGCGGTGTGCGGCAGATCATGTGGCGGAGACCACGGTATCTGTGGTACAGCTTCCCAATGATGAAATGAAAGGCCGGATTATAGGACGAGAAGGCCGGAATATTCGTACATTAGAGACGATGACAGGGGTGGAATTGATCATTGATGATACCCCAGAAGCTGTCGTGTTATCTGGATTTGATCCAATTCGAAGAGAAGTGGCAAGAATTGCATTGGAGCGGTTGATTGTAGACGGACGTATCCATCCGGCTAGGATCGAAGAGATGGTAGAAAAGGCACAGAAGGAAGTTGAGTCCATGATGCGGGAGGAGGGTGAGGCGGCTACCTTGGAGGTAGGCGTGCACGGTATCCATCCGGAATTGGTGAAGCTTCTTGGTAAGATGAAGTTTAGGACCAGCTATGGACAGAATGCGTTAAAGCATTCTATTGAAGTGGCGCAGCTTTCCGGGCTGCTTGCCGCGGAGATGGGACTAGAGACGCGTGTGGCAAAGCGGGCTGGTTTGTTACATGACATCGGGAAATCCGTTGACCATGAGCAGGAGGGGACTCATGTACAGTTGGGCGTAGAGCTATGCCGGAAGTACAAGGAGTCTGGGACCGTGATTAATGCGGTAGAATCACATCATGGAGACGTTGAACCTCAGAGTTTGGTAGCTTGTATCGTTCAGGCGGCGGACACAATCTCCGCAGCCCGGCCGGGGGCAAGGCGGGAAACTCTAGAAACATATACCAACAGATTGAAGCAGTTAGAAGATATTGCCGTTTCCTTTAAGGGAGTGGACAAGTCTTTTGCCATTCAGGCAGGACGGGAGGTCCGTATTATGGTAATTCCGGAACAGATCAGCGATGATGATATGGTATTGCTGGCCCGGGATATTTCCAAGCGGATTGAGAATGAACTTGAGTATCCGGGACAGATTAAGGTGAATGTGATCCGTGAATCACGTGTCACAGATTATGCAAAATAGCATCCCAAAATGAGAATTTAAATGCCCTAAAACGTAAAAAGACAGACGAAAATAAGCTGGCCTTGATACGGATTGGGGTATTTTTGTTGGAGGAAACACTTGAAATGGTTCCCGCACCAGCACGTCACGGTTTATGGTTAGGGCAGTAGCATCTTTCGGTAAAGGTGGGCTGGGAACAGGAAGGATGAGAGGAGGCAAGGATGGGAATCATCGGATTTATTGGAATGGGAAATATGGGTACAGCCATTATGAGGGGGCTTCTAGATCATGGATTTGCTACAGATGAGCTTTTATTTACGGATGCCAGTGAATCCCAGAGAAAGAAGGTGACCCAGGAAACTGGGGTGAACAGTGCGGCGTCCAATCAGGAATGCGCCAGCCTGGCGGAATACCTGGTGCTGGCAGTTAAGCCGCAGTATTATGAGGCTGTGTTGGAGGAAATCCGGCCGGTCCTCCGGCAGGGACAGGTGGTAATCTCCATTGCTCCCGGGAAAACTATAGGGTACCTGAAGGAAGCATTGGGCCAGGATAAACGGGTTGTGCGGGCTATGCCGAATACACCGGCTTTGCTGGGGGAAGGCATGACCGGGGTATGCTTTGATGAAGGAGAGTTTTCGGAGGAAGAGAGGAAGATAATTTTCCGGTTCTTTTCTTCCTTTGGGAAGATGGAGACGGTGGAGGAGCGGTTGATGGACGCTGTAGTATGTGCCAGTGGAAGCTCGCCGGCTTATGTGTATCTGTTTATTGAAGCCCTGGCGGATGGGGCGGTTAAATGTGGACTTCCCAGAAAGACAGCTTACGAGATGGTGGCTCAGACGGTTTTGGGAAGCGCGAAGATGGTGCTGGATACAGGAAAGCATCCCGGCGAGCTGAAGGATATGGTTTGCTCTCCAGGAGGAACTACTATTGCGGCAGTAGAGGCTCTGGAGCAGTGGGGGTTCCGGAACGCGCTGATGAAGGCTACCGACGCCTGCTATGACGCCTGTAGGCGTGTATAGCGTGCAGGCTATCAGCTGAGATATCCGTGTAAGGAGATTAAGAAGAGAAACTACGCCAGACATGCCAGGACAGCGTGAACAGCAGGATTGTCTGGAACAGAGAGGAGACGGGAATGATGAAAGAGATGAATCAGGGTGGGAAGGAGAATTCAGGCAATCAGGAGGAGCTGGGCCAGGAAATGACACCTTCTGTGGTACGTCTGGGTAGGGAGCTAAAGTATCAGGGAACGATCTTAAAAATTTACGAAGATGAAGTGATCGCCAACGGCCATCCCTGTCGTTGGGACTTCATCCACCATGACGGGGCGGCGGCGGTGATCCCAGTTACCCATGAAGGGAAGATCCTTATGGTGCGCCAGTATCGGAATGCCTTAGACCGGTTTACTCTGGAGATTCCTGCAGGGAAGCTGGATGAGCCTGGGGAGCCTACTCTGGACTGTGCGGCCAGGGAGCTGGAGGAGGAGACAGGATTTACTGCCGAGAGCATGGAATTTTTGCTCAGTGTCAATACTACAGTGGCTTTCTGCGATGAGCACATTGATATTTATCTTGCCAGGGGGTTAAAGCCTAGCCATCAGCATCTGGATGAGGACGAGGTGATCCAGGTGGAGACTTGGGAGTTGGCGGATTTGGAGGAACTGATTTTTAAGGGAAAAATCACCGACTCCAAGACCATTGCCGCTATTCTGGCCTACGCCAGGAAGTACCGGGGATAAGAAAGCCACCTTCTGCATAAGTTATCGTAAAGCGATACAGGAGGTGTTTTTGCGCAGATGAGACAAGGATGGGCGTGGCGTGGCAGAAGCATCTTGGTGGTTTGTTTTTTCCTGGGAATTTTCTTGGGTACTCTGGTGGGGAATCTGGGGATGCATCCAGGCTTGCCATCAGTGGAAGGCATGGGGATGGAGGAGATGGAAAGGCTGGAAAAGAGACAGGAATTTTTTCAGGAGTTTGGACGTCTGGCAGCCCGCAACCAGCCCTGGCGCCTGGCATCCGGCAGCCGGGAGAAATTTTTATATCTGTGCGGCCATCGGTTGAAGGAGGGAGGGCTCCTGTGGCTGCTGGGGTTAACGGTCTGTGCAGTGCCCTGCTTTTGTGTGCTGGCAGTTTATGCCGGGTTTTCCCTGAGCTGGATTATCACCTGCTATACTTCCCAGCTGGGCCTTATGGGGCTTCCAGGCTTTTTCGCCTCCTGCCTTCCTCAGTGGCTGTTGTATGGGCCTGCCTGGTATCTTTTCGTATATCTGGGCCTGGAACATCCGGCGAAGATTCGGATGCTTCCTACAGTGCTGGCCCTGACCTTTCTGGTATTTGGGGCTGGGGCGGAGGCTTTTGTGAATCCGGCGCTTATAGCGCTTATGGCAATACACTAGAAAATGCTACTGCCGGGCAGTGTTTAGCGGCAAAAAATCCGGTAATGTGGGAAAATGTGTTTGATTTTATTGATATTTGTAGATATAATGTAATTTACAGGCCGGAAATTCCATTATTTTTGGGGAGAAGGGACAACTGGTGGGAGATGTGTGAAAGCAGTATGAGGGATGGATTATGTTGGATGATATATCGTGTTTCGTGGAGTACTTAAGAGAGGTAAAAAAGACTTCAAAGAACACAGAGATTTCTTATCAAAGAGATTTAGTTCAAATGTGCGAGTATTTGGAGGGGCTTGGCATCCGTGAGGCGGATAAGGTAACAAAGACCAGTCTAAATTCCTATGTGCTTTATCTGGAGAGGGAGGGGAAAGCCACGACGACAATCTCCAGGGTTTTAGCGTCGATCAAGGCATTTTTTCATTATGAGTTCAGCGTGGGAAAGATCAAGAGGGATCCGGCAGAGCTATTAAAGGCGCCTAAGGTCGAGAAAAAAGCGCCTACCATTCTTACCGTGGAGGAGATTGAGACGCTGATGGCCCAGCCCAGTGGCAGGAATGCCAAGGAGGTGCGGGATAAGGCGATGCTGGAGCTGCTATACGCTACCGGCATACGGGTATCTGAGCTGATTCATCTTCAGATGGCGGATTTGAACTTAAATATCGGCTATATCACCTGTAGAGATGAGCAGAAGGAGAGGATGGTTCCTTTTGGCCGGGAGGTGAAAAAGGCGCTGACCGATTATCTGGATAACAGCCGGGATATTCTGGTTAAGGGAAAGGACTCCCCATGGCTGTTTACTAATTGCAGTGGACAGCTCATGAGCCGTCAGGGATTTTGGAAGATTATTAAGTATTATGGAGATAAAGCCGGAATTCAGAGTGATATCACACCTCACAGCTTGCGCCATTCTTTTGCGGCCCATCTGCTGAAAAACGGTGCGGATATCCATGCGGTGCAGGCTATGCTTGGACATTCTGACTCTGCAACCACTCAGATGTACACTGCGTATTTTGAAAGGACAGCCGCCCACAGGTAATTGCCCAAAGTTCTTTCCAGTGGATGCAAATCGCAGGTAGAACCAAGATGGCGGTGTCAAACTGCGCTTTTGCAGAAAGGAGAACGGGGTTATGGCTGTTACGATTAAGGATGTGGCAAAGGCTGCTGGCGTTTCTTATTCTACTGTATCCAGGGCATTAAATGGAATCGGCTCAGGAAACAGCGAGAGACGGCAGAAGATTGTCCGGATTGCAGAAGAGATGGGGTACATGCCTAATCGGGCAGCCATTAATCTAAAACTAAGCCGCTCTTATAATATTGGACTGTATTTTTCTACGATCAGCAAGATTTCTTCCCCATACGTATTGCATCAGGTGATGATGGGAGTATACCACATTGCAGGGAGTCAATATAATGTGGTGGTCAAGGGAATCGATATGCATGAGCCGGGAAGCTTAAATCCTAGCTTTTATGATGGGATTGTGGTGCTGTCTCAGCGAGATGAGGATATTCAATTTATCGAGGAGGTCCATGATAAAGATATTCCCATGGTAATTATCTGCCGGACAGTCTTCTTTGATGCGCCCAATGTGACGACCGATGAGGCGGAGGCTATGGGGAAGGCTATGGATTTTCTGATTCAGAATGGCCACCGGAAAATCTGTGTGATTGAGGGGGATCCCTCCTTGGATTCCACACAAGAGCGGCGCAAGGGCTGGCGGGTCTCTATGCTGCGCCATGGACTGGATCCAGATAAAACGCCAGTGTATCCAGGGGATTACCGGTATTCCAGCGGTTATCAGGCTGCTTGTCGGATTTTGGAGAGGGAGGAGCGGCCCACGGCCATTTTATGCTTTAACGATGAGATGGCCTTCGGGGCGAGGAATGCCATATATGAGCACGGATTGACTGTGCCGGATGAGATTTCCCTGATTGGATTTGATAACTGGGATCTGTCTGGGTATGCGAATATGCAACTGACCACAGTAGAGAGAAATATGGGAGAGATCGCCAAGGAGGGAACCCGTATCCTGATCCGGCGCCTGGATGAGGGGATCCTGGACAACAGCCGGATTTATCTGGAGAATAATCTGATTGTCCGCGAGACGGTAAAGGATATGAGCAAAGGAGGAATGACAGGATGAAAAAGGTAGAAGACTATGTGAGAAGTATCCCGGATTTTCCAGAGCCGGGAATCATCTTTCGGGATGTGACCACGATCCTTCAGGACGCGGAGGGGCTGCATCTGGCCATTGACAAGCTGGTGGAAATGGTGGATGGGGTAGACTTTGACCTGGTGGTGGGACCAGAGTCCAGAGGCTTTATCTTTGGTGTCCCGGTGGCTTATGCCCTTCACAAGGGCTTTGTGCCAGTTCGGAAAAAGGGAAAGCTTCCCTGTGAGACGATTTCGGCAGAGTATGATCTGGAATACGGAAGCGCGGTGATCGAGATGCACAAAGATGCCGTCAAGCCAGGTCAGAAAGTGGTAATCGTAGATGATTTGATCGCCACTGGAGGAACTATCGAGGCCATTACCAAGCTGGTGAAAGAGCTGGGAGGGGAAGTGGTGAAAATCTGCTTCGTCATGGAACTAGCCGGATTAGAAGGGCGAAAGAAGCTAAAGGATTTTCCGGTAGATTCGGTGATTGTCTACGAGGGAAAGTAGGCATTTCTAGAGTACGCACAGGCAGGAAATCAAAGGATATGGGCCGTGGGCAGGCTTCCTGAGAATCAGGAGGCTTGCATACGGCCCTTGCTGTATTGTAGAGAGACTGTGGGCAAGGAGGATTTTCCATAAAAAGTATGCATCGGTTCATTCCAGGCAACAATGAGAATACAATATAGGGTATTTGCGACTTTTACTTGCTTTTTTAGACGAAAAAAATTATAATGTGTATTAAATTGTAATGATTTACAGCTGATAGGTAATCAGGAAATTTTATTTTGAGGGAAAGAGCAGGCGGGTGTGTAAATGGTTGGAAACGAATTTAAGGAAAAACTAGATATTGAACTGGAGGCTCCGGCTTCATTTACCAGCCCTGAAACGCTGTTTGCAGACTTGATTCAGGGGATACGAAGATATCATCCTTCCGATGACATCAGCATGATCGAGAAGGCGTATCAGATTGCTGACCAGGCTCATAAGGAGCAGAAGCGTAAGTCTGGCGAGCCCTATATTATCCATCCCCTGTGTGTGGCAATTATTCTTGCGGATCTGGAGATGGATAAGGAGACCATCGTAGCTTCCATTCTCCATGATGTGGTGGAGGACACGGTGATGACCCTGGAGGAGTTGCGGGGGGAGTTTGGGGATGAGGTAGCCCTTTTAGTAGACGGTGTGACGAAATTGACCCAGCTCTCCTGGTCAGCGGACAAGGTGGAACTTCAGGCGGAAAACCTGAGGAAGATGTTTCTGGCTATGGCCAAGGATATCCGTGTGATTTTAATTAAGCTGGCGGACCGTCTTCACAATATGCGTACCCTTCAGTTCCAGACACCAGAAAAACAAAAGGAGAAAGCAAGGGAGACGCTGGATATTTATTCTCCTATCGCCCACCGTTTGGGAATTTCCAAGATTAAAGTGGAGCTGGATGACCTGTCCTTAAAGTACCTGGAGTCGGAGGTATACCGGGATCTGACCGAGAAGATATCCCTGCGCAAGGAGGCCAGGGAAGCCTTTGTAAACAGAATCGTAGACGAAGTAAAGCAGCACATGGAGAATGCAGAGATTAAAGCCAAGGTAGACGGGCGGGTAAAGCACTTTTTCAGCATTTATCGGAAGATGGTGAATCAGAATAAGACGTTGGACCAGATTTATGACCTGTTTGCTGTGCGGATTGTGGTAGAGTCGGTGAAGGACTGCTATGGCGCGCTGGGGGTGATTCATGAGCTGTATAAGCCTATTCCCGGGCGGTTTAAGGACTATATCGCCATGCCTAAGCCCAATATGTATCAGTCGCTTCACACCACGCTGATTAGCAACAGCGGACAGCCTTTCGAGATCCAGATTCGCACCTTTGAAATGCACCGGACAGCGGAGTACGGCATTGCCGCTCACTGGAAGTATAAGGAGAGCGGAAGTGGTCAGGTAGCAGCGGGGAGCGAGGAGGCGAAGCTGAGCTGGCTTCGCCAGATTTTGGAGTGGCAGAAGGATACGGATGACTCAAAGGAGTTCTTGAGCCTGATTAAAAGTGACTTGAATTTATTTTCCGACACGGTTTACTGCTTTACTCCTTCTGGCGATGTGAAGAATCTGCCCAGCGGATCCACACCTATTGATTTCGCTTATTCCATCCACAGCGCTGTGGGGAACAAGATGGTGGGAGCCAGAGTAAATGGAAGACTGGTCAATATTGACTATATTATCCAGAATGGCGACCGGCTGGAGATCATTACCTCCCAGAATTCCAAGGGCCCCAGCCGGGACTGGCTGAAGCTGGTGAAAAGCACACAGGCGAAAAATAAGATTAACCAGTGGTTTAAGACCGAGCTGAAGGAAGACAATATTATCCGGGGAAAGGACATGATTGACCGGTATTGTAAAGCGAAGGGGATCAATTATTCCGATATCAGCAAGCCAGAGTATATGGAAAAGGTGATGACCCGGTATGCTTTCCGGGACTGGGATTCGGTGTTGGCTTCCATTGGCCACGGCGGTCTGAAAGAGGGCCAGGTCATCAATAAGATGCTGGATGAACGGGAGAAGAAGCGAAAGAAGGAGATCACAGACACCAGTATACTTCACGAATTGACGGATATGATCGGGAAGCCAGCGGAGCTGGTAAGAAAGTCCAAAAGCGGCATCGTGGTAAAAGGCATTCATGATCTGGCTGTGCGGTTCTCTAAGTGCTGCAGCCCGGTTCCAGGGGATGAGATTGTGGGATTCGTGACCAGAGGGAGGGGGATTTCCGTTCACCGCACAGACTGTGTGAATATGATGAATCTTCCGGAGGACGAGCGTTCCCGCCTCATCGATGCGGAGTGGCAGAAGTCGGAGACAGACGCCAGCAACACAACTTATTCTACCGAGATCAAAGTATATGCCAATAACCGGATCGGACTGTTTGTGGATATTTCCAAGGTGTTTACGGAGCGGCAGATCGACATTACCTCGATGAATGTGCGCACCAGCAAGCAGGGGAAGGCGACAATCACCATGATGTTTGACATCCATGGGGTAGAAGAATTAAACCGCCTGATTGACCGGATACGCCAGATTGAAAGTGTGTTGGATATCCAGCGGACTACCGGCTGAGTAAGCGTTTCCACGGAGGTTGCTTTTAGAAAAGTGAACAGAAGTTGCAAAAAGGGCTTTCCGGAATTCCCGGGGAGCTTTCCTTGTAGCTGCTTTTTGCTGAGGCAGGATAAAGAGGAGGAGACGTCCGTGGCGGAGCCAGGCGAGGCGGGCAGGGACAGATCCAGGAAGAGAGGAGAAGAGAAAATGGGAAAATTAAAGATAAAAAGTCAGGTGATCGGCATGATCGGGACAAACTGCTATCTTGTGTTCCAGGAGGAGACCAGAGAGGCGGTGGTGATTGATCCAGCGGAGAATGCGCCGTTTATTCTGAATTGGTGTAAAGAACTTAAGGTAACGCCGGTGGCGATCCTGTTAACCCACGGCCACGGCGATCACATTGGCGGGGTAGAGGATCTGCTGCGGGCATTTCGGATTCCGGTGTATGCAGGGAAGGAAGAGGAAGCGCTTTTAAGGGATCCCTTTTTAAATCTTTCTGCAGATTTCGGCAGGGCGGTTTCGATCAAGGATGTGACGCTGTTGGAGGATAACCAGCAGTTCACTCTTCTGGGGAGGCCATGGAAGGTGATTGCCACCCCGGGTCATACCAGAGGAAGCGTTTGCTATTATCTTGAGGAGGAGAAGACGCTCTTTTCTGGAGATACGCTGTTTTGCCAGTCCTATGGGCGGACGGATTTCCCTACCGGTAGCTCCAGAGAGTTGAGCCAGTCTATCCGGGAAAAGCTCCTCGTGTTGCCGGAGGATGTGGCGGTGTATCCAGGGCATGAGGGCCATACGACGATTGGCTTTGAGAAGCGGTATAATCCTTTGGCACGGTAAAGGTGCAGATCAACATCATTGAATGGAGTTTACAGCATATGATCATTGGATTGCAGTTAGAGGAGATGGCCTATGAGCAGGATATCCGGGAGCTCTTGATGGCATTCTATCCAGGGGCAGTTTTTTGGTATCAAAAGAAAGGCCTGACAGGACGGTTCGCTTGGGGGAGGGCCGGCCAGGAGATGCCTGTGGAGGAACCTGGGCCAGAAATGATAGTGGCGGGACGATTTTTGAAGGAGAAAAGGGAGTATCAGCTGACCGTAAGACGGCTGGAGGGAGAGGATACGAAAATAGACAGAACCCAAGGCTGTCTGGAGAACCTGAGTCCAGTTCTGGAAAAGGGGCGGGAAGAGGCGGTAGAAAATGCGCCCTTTGCCATCGTTCCAGAGGATCACAAAGAGACGAAAAACCGGATTAAGCGCAGACTGTATTTTCTCCTGACACTGGATACTGGACGCCAGCTTCCCTGGGGGGCGTTGACCGGAATCCGCCCGGTGAAGATTCCGGAGGGGAAGCTGGTGGAGGGCTGGGAGGATGAGCGGATTTCCGCCTATATGGAAGAGCATTATCTGACTGGGGAAAAGAAGCGGAGGCTGAGCTTGGAGATCGCCAAAGAGGAGCAAAGGCTGCTTAAACTACTGGATTATCCCAAGGGTTACAGCCTGTATGTGGGAATTCCCTTTTGCCCTACCACTTGCCTGTACTGCTCCTTTACCTCTTACCCTATTCAAAAGTGGAAAAACCGGCTAGATGAGTATCTGGATCGACTGGAACAGGAACTGGCGGCTGTGAGAGAACAGACCGGAGGAAAAGCACCCCAAACAGTGTATGTGGGAGGGGGGACTCCCACCTCCCTGCCGGAGAACCAGCTGGAGCGTCTGATGGGCATGATTAGCGGCGTTTTTGCTTTCCCTCAGGGGAGAGAATTTACTGTGGAGGCCGGTCGTCCGGACAGCATTACCAGGGATAAGCTTTCCATCTTAAAAGCCCATGGAGTCAGCCGGATTTCTATCAATCCCCAGTCCATGAATCAGAAGACCTTGGACTTAATTGGCAGGCGCCACACGGTCAAGCAGGTGGAGCAGGTATTCTGGATGGCCAGGGAGATCGGATTTGATAATATTAATATGGACATTATCCTGGGGCTGCCGGGAGAAGGACGAGAGGAGGTCGTCTGTACTTTGGAGAAGATCCGGGGGCTGAAGCCGGACAGCCTGACTGTCCATTGTCTGGCGCTTAAGCGGGCGGCCAGACTAAATCTGGAGAGAGAGCGGTATCAGGGCTATCCCACGGCTTCCGGCAGCCTGATGGATGAGCTGGCGGAGCTGGCGGCGGAAGAAGCCGGCAGGCTGGGGATGAAGCCTTACTATCTATACCGGCAAAAGAATATGGCAGGTAATTTGGAAAATGTGGGATATGCCTCAGGAGATAAGGCATGCCTTTATAATATCCTGATGATGGAGGAGAAACAGACCATCATCGCCTGCGGAGCCGGAACCACCACCAAACGGCTGTTTCCTGAGGAAAACCGGGTAGAGCGTGTGGAGAATGTGAAGGATGTGGCTCTCTATATGGAAAAAATTGACGAAATGATAGAGCGGAAGCGGAAGCTTTTTAATACAATGCGCAGGGGGGAGATATATGGCAATCGTAGAGGTAGTAAAGTATAATGGTCCGCTGAATGTTTTTGCGTGGAAGTATCCCAGTGAGGAATTAGGCACTTGGACACAGCTTATTGTGAACGAGTCCCAGGAAGCGGTTCTGTTTAAGGGAGGCAAGGCTCTTGATGTGTTTCCAAGTGGACGGCACACGTTAGAGACAAACAATCTCCCCTTTCTCAATAAGATCGTCAACTTGCCTTTTGGAGGCCGTTCGCCATTTACTGCGGAAATCTGGTATGTGAATAAGCGATTCAAACTGGACATTAAGTGGGGTACTGCTTCTCCAATTCAAATTCAGGATCCTAAATATGGTGTCTTTATGCCAGTTCGTTCCAATGGGATGTTTGGCATTCAGATCGAAGACGCAAAAAAATTCCTTGTAAAGCTGGTTGGCACAGCGCCTGGATTTGATGAACAGAGCATTATCCAATATTTCCGAGGGCTTTATATTACGAAAGTAAAGGATGTAATCGCTGCATACGTTGTAAAGAGATCCATCAGTATTTTGGAAATTAATGCTTACATAGACGAATTATCTGAGCATATGAAGTCCCGAATGGAGCCGGAAATGGCAGAGTATGGGATTAAGCTGGCAAGCTTCTATGTGAATGAAATCAGTACGCCGGAAGAGGATCCAGCTGTTCAAAAATTAAAGGCAGCCCTTGCTAAGAAAGCGGAAATGAACATCATCGGCTACAGCTATCAACAGGAACGCTCATTTGATACCATGGAGTCTGCTGTCCAGAATGACAGTTTGGGCGCCGCGCCATTTATGGGGGCTGGAATGGGCATTGGCATGGGTGTTGGTGTAGGCGGTGCAATGGCTGGCTCCATGTCTAATTTAGCACAGCAAATTTCGAATTTTACCACAGCTGCCCAGGCGGAATGCCCCCAATGTCACGCAACGCTCTCTGAAGGGCAGAGGTTTTGCGGTTCATGTGGAGCGGATGTGCTGAAGTTTCTTGCTCAGGGAGATGAGAGAGGCGAGCAAAAAAGGATTGCAAAATGTTCAGCATGCAAAACAGAGATAAAAGGATCAAAATTCTGCCCAGAGTGTGGAAAAAAGATAAATCCCTGCCCGGAATGCGGATCTGACCTTCCAGAGGGGGCCGCCTCCTGCCCTGAGTGCGGATACCAGCTCCCTAAGAAATGCCCAAGGTGTGGAACGGCCGTGCCCAAGGGAACAAAGTTCTGTCCGGAATGTGGCGAAGGGATCGCAAAGCGTTGCCCCAAGTGCGGGCTGCTGATTGACGGGGACCCGAAATTTTGCTCCGAATGTGGAGAGAAACTGAGGTGATCAATATGAGTAGACAGTCAAAAATCTCCTTAAGCATTGGCGGCATTGCCTTCCTTGCCACTATAGCAATTTATGGAATAATCCGGCCAGCAGTATTTCCATCCACCACCCTTGGCCTTGGCTTTCTCTTGTATTCGGAGGCGGTACTATTCGGCGGATTTACATTGATTGACCGCTGGTCTGAGAAGTCGTCAACGCTTCTGACCTGGTCTGGCATTGGTGTTCCTGTAGGGCTCTATGGGATTGTGGTCTTTCTGTCATCGTTAATGTTTATGGGCGCACACACAGCAGTTGTTAAAGGTTTTCTGACACTTCAAATAATATTGCTTGTGGCGATATTGACAATATGCCTGATAATCGGAAGCTTTTCCCTGAGAATAAGAAGCGAGGAGGGAAAGATACACGAGGCTGGCCGCACAATTCAATATGCCATAGATCAGCTGACACAAATAAAAGAGCAAACAGATAGGAAAGAAGATGTGGATAAGCTGATAGAAGGGCTGCGATTTTCTGATACCTCAGTAACTGTCGATCTGGATAAAAAGCTCAGCGGGGCGATCACCACGCTGCGAGGCCTTACTGCCTCGGAAGATGCAAGTAAGGATGAATTCTCAAAGGCTGCGCAGGAAATAGGGATTCTTATTAAGGAGAGAAGCCTGCAGGCAAAAGCATTAAAACAGGGCGGAATTTGATTCAATAATTCAAAGAAGGAAAGGCAAAAGAAAATGAACAGATCAAAGGTTTCTATCGTGATGAGTCAAATCATCGAAAAAATAGAGAAAATTGTCGGGTTTTGCTGGGGGGCTTTTTTCACATTAGGCGCATTGATTTCCATGTTTGATGATGAGAAAGACGGAATCGGGCTTATCCTGATCTTATGGGGCCTGGCAGCACTTGGCTTTTGGGTTTTTTATCTGGGAATAAAGAGAAGAAAAATGCGCCTTGAATTTATGAAGTACATTACACAGCTGTCTGTGGATCCCTCAGGATCTCTTGAAAATCTGGCATCGGCAACCGGAGAATCGGTTGGCGTAGTGAAGGCAAACCTCCATTATATGATTAATAAGCGATTTTTTACCGACGCATTTATCAATGAGCAGACCAACCAGCTGATCCTCCCGGCTATGGCCCAGAAGACACAGCAGCAAGCCCAGGCCACTCAGTATATGGCGGCCGGGGCAGTCCAGCCGGAATTAGTTGTCTGTACCTGCCGCTGCTGCGGAGGTATAAATAAAATTGCGAAGGGGACAGCCGGGGAATGTGACTTTTGTGGGTCGCCGCTGCAGGGGTAGGCGTTGTGAATGGATTTCCGTGGTTTATGAAGATGAAACAATTCCTATGTGCGGTTGAAGGAAGCACCTGTTTCAGCGGGTGCTTCCTTTGATATCAAGATATCATCTCAACTGATGCCTCGATATGTTTTTTACCTTATGTTGGTGCCCCCAAACGTATATCTGTGGCGCAAAACCGTGCGCCCCTTTGTCCGCTGGAGGTAGGAATGGACCCATCCCCACACAGAGCTTGACATCTTGTTTCACAAAAATTATAATGACATGTGAGAAAGCCACGGGATTAAAAATGATTAGATGGAGAAAAAACAATGGCATTAAAAAAGAAGCCGGTTACCGGCATGCGTGATGTCCTGCCTGCAGAGATGCAGATCCGGGACTATGTGATGAACCAGATTAAGGAGACATATAAGCGGTTTGGCTTTTCCCAGATCGAGACACCTTGTGTGGAGCATATTGAGAATCTCACCAGCAAGCAGGGCGGAGATAATGAAAAGCTGATTTTCAAGATTTTAAAGCGTGGGGATAAGCTGGATGTGGCAGGAGCACAGACCGAGGCCCAGGTGGTAGATGGCGGCCTGCGCTATGACTTGACACTGCCTTTATCCAGATATTACGCCTGCAATGGGGCGAATCTTCCCACTCCATTTAAAGCGTTGCAGATGGGAAGTGTGTGGAGGGCGGATCGTCCTCAGAAGGGACGTTTTCGTCAGTTTGTACAGTGTGATATTGACATTTTAGGGGATCCTACCTGCCTGGCGGAGATTGAGCTAATTCTGGCCACCACCACAGCGCTGGGCAAGATCTGCCCTGGCAATGCCTTCACGGTTCGGATCAACGACCGGGGGATCTTAAAGGGCATGGCGGCTTACTGTGGCTTCCCGGAGGAAAGCTACGACCAGATCTTTATCACCCTGGACAAGATGGACAAGATCGGCATGGACGGAGTGGAGGCGGAGCTCCTGGAGATGGGTTATGAGCCGGAGGCGGTGAGAAAGTATCTGGCGCTGTTCTCAGATTTTGGAAAGGACGCAAAAGGCGTTAGAAAGATGGGAGAAGCTCTCTCAGGGGAGGGGGCGCTGGCCCCGGAGGTGACGGAGAATCTGGCCCACATTATGGATACGGTAAGCAGTGTGGCTGAGACCAGTTTCACCCTGGCCTTCGACCCCACCCTGGTGCGGGGAATGTCCTACTACACGGGGACTATCTTTGAGGTTTCCATGGAGGGCTTTGGGGGATCGGTGGCAGGCGGAGGCCGCTATGACAAGATGATTGGGAAGTTCATCGGCACAGAGATCCCGGCTTGCGGCTTTTCCATCGGCTTTGAGCGGATCGTGACGATCCTGATGGATCAGAACTTTGCGGTACCGGGGGATCAGGCGAGGAAGGCCTACCTTTTCGAAAAGGGAATCGGCCAGGAGGCGTTGAGCCAGATTATGAGGGAGGCGACTGCAGAGCGGAAGGCGGGCGTACAAGTGATCATGGCTCAAATGAATAAGAACAAAAAGTTCCAGAAGGAGCAGCTTCAGAAGGAAGGATATACAGAGTTCCGAGAGTTTTATAAAGATGCCTTGAAGAAATAACTGGATAAAACTGGGAGTATGAGGGCAGAGACAGACAAGGAGCCGAGCGCTTGTGCTCAGGAAAAGGAGAGAGAAATCATGGCAGAGTCAATGACAGGGTTAAAACGTTCTCATCGGTGTACAGAGCTGTCCGAGGTGAATATCGGACAGGAAGTCACCGTGATGGGATGGGTGCAAAAAAGCAGGAATAAAGGGGGAATCATCTTCGTGGATCTGCGGGATCGCTCAGGGATCCTGCAGCTGATCTTTGAGGAGAGCGACTGCGGGAAGGAAAGCTTCGCCAAGGCGGAACGGCTTCGAAGCGAGTTTGTCATCGCGGTCATCGGGCAGGTGGAGGCCCGATCTGGCGCGTCGAATCCCAATCTGAAAACCGGCTCTATCGAGGTGCGGGCCAAGGGGCTGCGGATCCTGGCAGAATCGGAGACCCCGCCTTTCCCCATTGAGGAGAATTCCAAGACCAAGGAGGAGCTGCGGTTAAAGTACCGTTATTTAGACCTGCGCAGGCCGGATATTCAGCGGAATATCATGACTAGGAGCCAGGCAGCCATTTTGACTAGGGCTTTTCTGGCAGAGGAAGGATTTCTGGAAATCGAAACGCCGACCTTGATTAAAAGTACTCCGGAAGGGGCGAGAGATTATCTGGTTCCCAGCCGGGTGCATCCGGGCTCATTCTACGCTTTGCCTCAGTCTCCTCAGCTGTTTAAGCAGTTGTTAATGTGTTCTGGCTATGACCGCTATTTTCAGCTGGCCAGATGCTATCGGGATGAGGATCTGCGAGCGGATCGCCAGCCGGAGTTTACGCAGATAGATATGGAGCTTTCCTTTGTAAATGAGGAGGACGTGATGGATGTGAACGAGCGTCTGATTCAGAAGCTGTTTAAGGAAATCTGCAATGTGGATGTGGCCCTTCCCCTTCCCAGGCTTACCTGGCAGGAGGCCATGGACCGGTTTGGCTCGGATAAGCCGGATATGCGGTTTGGCATGGAGCTGCGGGATGTGTCTCAGGTGGTGAAGGACTGTGAGTTTGCGGTATTCAAGGGCGCCCTGGAACAAGGGGGAGCGGTGCGTGGCCTGTGTGTAGAGGGGCAGGCTGGTATGCCTAGGAAAAAGATCGATGCCCTGGTGGAGTTTGCCAAGGGTTACGGGGCGAAGGGGCTGGCGTACCTGGCAATCCAGCCAGACGGCGCTTATAAATCTTCTTTTGCCAAATTTATGACGCCCCAGCAGCTGTCCGCCCTGGTGGAAGCCATGGGAGGAAAGCCGGGGGACCTTCTGCTCTTTGCTGCGGATAAGAAAGATTTGGTGTACAATGTCCTTGGCGCTCTCCGTCTGGAAGTGGCCAGACAGCTGGATCTGATCCCTGAAGATTCCTGGAAATTCCTGTGGGTAACGGAATTCCCCCTTCTGGAGTATTCAGAAGAGGAAGACCGGTATGTGGCAAAGCACCACCCCTTCACCATGCCGATGGATGAGGATCTGCCATTACTTGATACAAACCCTGGCGCAGTGCGGGCAAAGGCTTATGACATCGTATTAAACGGAACAGAATTAGGCGGCGGTTCTGTCCGCATCCATCAGGCGGATATCCAGTCGAAAATGCTGGAGATTCTGGGCTTTACCCCAGAGCGGGCTAATGAACAGTTCGGATTCCTGCTGGAGGCCTTCAAGTACGGTGTGCCGCCTCACGCAGGCTTGGCCTACGGCCTGGACCGGGGGGGGGTGTGGATGGTAGGGGCGGACAGCATCCGGGATGTGATTGCATTCCCCAAGGTAAAGGATGCCTCCTGCTTAATGAGCGAGGCGCCGGCCCCGGTAGACGAAAAGCAGCTGGAGGAGCTGGGAATTGCTGTAGCGGAGGAAGAGGGATAAGCCTTCAGGCGGCGCACAGCCCATCTGACTACTGGGTGAATCGTTGCTTAAGTGATTTACAGAGAATGAAAGAAGATTAAGAGGTAGTATGAAACAAAATATCGACTTGCTGAATGGAAAGATTCTCCATTCCTTAACGACGCTGGCGGTTCCCATTATGGCTACATCTCTGGTGCAGACGGCTTACAGTCTGACGGATATGGCCTGGATTGGCCGGGTGGGAAGCGGCGCAGTGGCAGCAGTGGGGGCAGCTGGGATGTATACCTGGCTGTCCTCTGGCTTGGTGACAATCCCAAAGATGGGAGGGCAGATTAAGGCGGCCCATTCCATTGGGGAGGGAAAACGGGAGGAGGCAGGAAGCTATGGGGCAGGGGCTATCTGGCTGACCATATGCTTAGCGGCCTCCTTTGCGCTGCTCACCAATATTTTTGCGAAGGAGCTGATTGGCTTTTTTGGATTGAGCAGCCCGAAGATCGTGGAAGATGGGGTTTGCTATCTCCGGATTGCCTGCGGGCTTATCATCTTTTCCTTCCTAAGCCAGACGTTGACCGGGCTTTATACTGCGGCGGGAAACAGCCGGACGCCCTTTCTGGCCAACTGCATTGGCATGGGAGCAAATATCCTTTTAGACCCGCTCCTGATCTTTGGGCTGGGGCCATTTCCCCGGCTGGAGGCAGCGGGGGCTGCTATCGCCACAGTGACTTCCCAGGGAATTGTGACCCTTGTACTTATCTTATCCTCCGGGAAGGACGAAGTGCTCTTCCCTTACATTCATATGGGAAAACAGGTCCCGGCCCGGATTTACCAGGTGATCGTCCGCATGGGGCTTCCAGCTGGGGTCCAAAACATGATCTACTGTATGATTTCGATGATATTGACCCGGTTTATCGCAGTATGGGGAGACAATGCGGTGGCTGCCCAGAGGGTGGGAAGCCAGATCGAGTCTATTTCCTGGATGGCGGCAGAGGGCTTCGGGACTGCCATTAATGCCTTTGTAGGACAGAACTACGGAGGAAAGCGGTATGACCGGGTAAGACGTGGATATTTAGCCGCGGCGATGCTTATCGGCGTGTGGGGCTGCTTTACTACTGCGGCGCTGATCTTTGGGAGCCGTCCAGTATTCTCCTTATTTATCCAGGAAGAGGAAGTGATTCCCCTGGGGATGTCCTATCTCCAGGTATTGGGCTTTTCCCAGCTGTTTATGTGCGTGGAGCTGATGACGGTGGGGGCGCTTTCCGGGCTGGGGAAAACCTTTCAGTGCTCAGTGCTTACGATCCTTCTCACCTCCGCCAGGATTCCCCTGGCCCTGGCCCTTGGGCCTGTCCTGGGACTCAATGGGATATGGTGGGCATTTTCTATCTCCAGCATTGTAAAGGGTATTGTGTTCTTCTGTTATTTCCTGCGAATGATGAGAACTTTGGATTGAGGGTGGCTGACGGGAATATTCCGTCAGCCAATCTGATTTAAATCCCGATAGTTCACATCTTCAAAGGGCAGATAAATTCGTTTCCCTGTGGCGGAAGACAGATAAATACCTTTAATCAGCTCCAGGGTTTTTCGCCCCTCCAGACCGTCTGTTTTCACTGGCTGGTCATAGAGGATGGAATCATAAAAGTCCTTTAGCTGGATATGGTGACTGCTTCCCCAATAGCTGGGCCCTACCGTGATCTCTTCATAGGTATTGCGGATCTCATGATAGCTGTCTTCCAATTCGTAAAAGCCCATATCCTGAATCAGGCCGAACCGTCCCTTTTCGCCGATAAATTCGATGGTTATGGGAGAATCGGCGCCGTAGAGATTGCAGGCGTAGAGATTATAGATACATCCGTTTTCAAACTGGATCGCAGCATTTGCAGAATCCTCCACATGGATAAAATCATGGTAATAGTTGTGTATACTGCCATCGATCCACTCTGCGTCGCAGCCTAAAAGGTAGCGCACCCGGTCAATGCTGTGGATGGCCTGATCGATGAGAACACCGCCGCCTTCTTTATCCCAGCTGCCTTTCCAGTCGCTGTTGACATAATAGTCCTGGGGCCTGTGCCAGGTGAGGATGGAGCGGGCGGAGGAGACTCTTCCGAATACGCCTTCCTGATACATTTTTTTTAATTGTTCAACGGAATTGGTATAACGAGTCTGGAAGATGACTCCCAGTTTCCTTCCGGTTTCCTTCTGCACCCGGATCATTTCATCTGCATCCTGAAGGGAGATGGCGATAGGCTTTTCCGTCAGCACATGGATCCCGGCCTTCATTGCCTTGACGGCCATAACCGGATGGAGGTAATGAGGAAGGCACAGATGGACAACGTCAATCCCTTTATCTAGTATGGTGTCAAAGTTATCGGAATATCGGCAGTGAAATGTTGCAGCAAAACGCTGAGCTTTTTCTAAATCTTTGTCAATAGCATAGACCAGCTCTGCCTGATCGGAAAGCTTTTTGAAAGCGTCTTCGTAGCAAATGGATATTCTGCCGCAGCCTACGATGGCAATTCTTAATTTGTTCATTAGGATTCCCTCTCTTTTACATGATAGTTGATAAAGCAATATCCGCTTCTGTTCAGAAACTTATGGTTGAGATCGCCCTGCGCACAAGGACAGCCTTTGACTCAGCCAAAGAAGATTTTGGCGGTCATTGTCTGGGTAAAGTCGAAGTGGATATCAAAGAAATATTTCATGGCGCCCTTAAAGCAGGCATCGGAATCCAGCATGCCGTAGCGCACCTGCAGGCTGGACATCATTTTCTGAAAGCCAGTGGTTTTCAGGGATTTCTGCAATTCCTCCAGAAATACGGCTCCCAACTCCTTACCACGTCCGCCGATGATAATCAGCTTTGGATGGACAAGGCATACCAGGTTTGCTAAGGCCGGAGAGAAGTTTTCCACGATGTATTGGATTACTTTCTGAGCGGCTGCGTCTCCATAGGTGGCGGACGTCCCAAGATCGGCATAGGTAAGCTCCAAAAGGGCGGTAAGCGGTGTGGGAGTCCCTGTTTTTAGCAGCTGCTCCCGAAGGGCATCTTCGCCGATGGTGATCTCCAGGCACCCGTGATTACCACAGGAGCAGAGCCTGCCTTTGGGATTCACAGAATAGTGTCCAAACTGAGTATAGGAGGCGGTGGCTTGCCCGAGCATGACATTGCGGATGAAGAGTGTTGCGCCGATACCTTTATCAAAATTAATGAACGCGAAATCCTGCTCCGAGACCCGGGCATATATTTTTTCCGCGTAGGCTGTGCAGGCAGTATCATTGAGGAGAGCCACAGGAAACTGGGAAAAATTCCTGCGCAGGATCGATATGGTGTCGGGTGTTAGTAAGGATGGATTTAGGGTGGTGGAAAAGATTTCCTCTCTTTCCCCATCGATCATGGCAGGGATGACAATGGAAATTCCCAAAAGCTGCTGAGAGGGGAATTCTTCTAATATTGTGTGAAAAAAAATCTGTGCAGATTCTTCTCCATAAGAGCGGCTTCCCAAAACAGTAAGCAGTTGGAATACTGTGCTGCCACAGATATCGATCACCTGGGTTTCGATTTCCCGTTCACTCCAGCGCATGACCACCACATAGAGTTCTCCGGACTTTAGCTGTAGGGAATTTGGGTTGCGCCCGATGGCTCCATTTTCCTCGGTTCCGGAATCATAGATGAAGTTTCGCTCAATTAGTTCGTCGACCAATGAGGAGACGGTAGTCTTGCTCAGCTGGGAAAGACGGGCGAGCTGCGTTCGCGAAATGCCTTGTTCCTGATGAATCAGGTTGTATAAAAGCTTTAGATTATTGTTCTTGATCAGCTGTTGATTTACCAATTTCATAGCAATGACCTTTCTATTTAGTTTGTTCATTGGATTAATTCTATATTGAGATAGTAACACAAAATAAAAGAAAAAGCAAGCGGATGTTACGATTTACCGCAAATGCCCTCCAGGTATATTTTGTGAGTAAAATGAAGAGAAAGCATAGAAAAATTAAGGAAAATAGAGGTTATGATTTGTTTTTGCAAGGGGAAAGCCGGGGATTAAATAAAAAGATTAGAAAAAAGTATCTTGACAAAGTTTTTATGGCATGGTATATTGTTGCTAACAGTTAGTTAAGTCACTGAACAAATTAAAGGAGAAGGGAGTTAAAGATGAAAATCGGTATTATCGGATGTGGGGGGATGGGGAGAACTCATTATCTTTCCCTGAAGGCACTTTCCCGGCACAAGGATATTGCAGTTACTGCCCTGGCCGATGTGAGAGAGGCATATTTAGAACGGGCGGCAGAGCATTTTCCAGATGCTCATACATATGGCTGCGGCATGGAGCTGCTCCAGCAGGAAAGCCTAGATGCAGTACATATCTGCCTGCCAAGCTATCTTCACACAAAGCACGCCCTTGCTGCAATGGAGAAAGGGATCCACGTGCTGATTGAAAAGCCTGTGTGCCTTATGAGGGAAGAAGGGGAAGCGCTTTTGAAAAAGGAGCAGGAAACCGGGGTAAAGGTGATGGTAGGCCAGGTTCTTCGTTCTTTTAGGGAATATGAATATTTAAAGCAGGTCTATGATGATGGGCAGTATGGGAAGCTTCAGTCCATTGTGATGCAGCGGATCAGCGGTGATGTACTGTGGGGTTATGAGGATTGGTTCCATGACGAAGAAAAAAGTGGCTCAGTGGTGATGGATCTTCACGTCCATGATGTTGATTTTCTGCGGTATATGTTGGGAGAGCCAGACCGTTTTGAGGTGAAGGCCACAGCCTTTGCCACAGGGATGATTAATCAGATCCTTACTTCCTATGAATTTGGAGATGTGGTGGCTATGGTAGAGGGAGTGTGGAATGTAAGTAGCCAGACGCCGTTTCAGGCAAGTTTCCGGGCGAATTTTGAAAAAGCAGTGCTCTGGTATAATGGGAGTGAGACACCTTCCTTGGCCGTCTATAAAGATGACGGCACACTAGAGCATCCGGAATTGGAGAGCGAGTATGACGCATCGGACTTATCTGGAGAAATGAATATTTCCAATCTGGGTCCCTACTATGAGGAAATAAAGTATTTTACCGAATGCGTTGCCGAGGACAGGCCGGTGAGGAGAGCACCTCTTTCCGAAGGAGTGAAATCTGTGGATTTGGCTCTTAGAGAACTGAACGCAGCAAAAGAATATATTCTTAACCGTAAAAAATAAGAGGAGGAAATGATGATGAGAAGAAAGGTTTATTCAATTTTATTATCTGCAGCGCTGGTGATGGCATCCCTTACCGGTTGCCAGAGTGGAAATGAGGCGAAGGAGACCGCTGCGGCGGAAGAGAAAAATCAGGAGCCTCAGAAAACATCAGGGGAAGAGAGCGTTACCTTGAAGGTATTTGACGCCCATGCTTATGGGTTGGAGGAATATGGGGAAATGGCGGCTCAGTTTGAAGCGGATCATCCTGGGGTCAAAATCGAGGTTCAGCATGCGGCCAATGACAGCCGCACCCTGCTTCAGTCGCGGGTGAATTCCGGGGATATTCCAGATGTGTTTGATATTGAGTCCGGGACAGCGGCGCAGATGTACTACGAATATGCCTATGACTGGAGCGAGGACACCCGGATCCTGGAACTGTTTAACGAGGATGCCATAGAGACCGGCCGCGACGAAGAAGGAAGGGTAAAGGGCCTTCCTTGGACCTATGAGAATGCAGGGCTTTTGTATAATAAGGACTGTTTTGAAAAGGCTGGAATCACCAAGCTTCCGGCAAATCTTGCAGAGTTGGAAGAGGCTTGTGTAAAGCTGGAGGCTGCAGGCATTACCCCTATCGCACTTTCGGCAAAAGATGCATGGGTATTAGGGCAGCTATCCACCCACTTTATCCTGGACAAAGAGCTTGGAGCAGCAAAAACCACAGAAGGGCTGAAGTCCGGAGAGCTTTCCTTTGCCGATCTTCCCCATTGGGAGAATCTGTTTGGATTTCTGGATTTAGCCGTGAAGTATGGGCCGGATAAACCTCTGGAAATGGACTGGGAAACCTCGGAAAATATGCTGGCTAATGGACAGGCTGGGATCATCTCCATGGGCGACTGGTGTCAGTCCACACTGGATTCTTTTAATCCAGATGCGAATCTGGGATTTTTGCCGGCGCCGGTAGGCGATACCGAAGAAGATACCACAGTGTTGTCTTCCTGTAACTGGATTTATATGGTAAATAAGGATTCAGAGCATCTTGAACTGGCTAAGGAATACGCGGAGTATATTCTTACTTCAGAGCAGGGGCAGTCCTGGATGTGCGAAGGGGTAGGCGCAGTTCCGGCGGTGAAGACAGAGAAAGAGGTAAAGGGAAAGCTGGCCAATGACGCAAAGATGTATATTGCGGAAGGAAGAACGGACAAATGGCTTCATACCATCGCGCCGACAAACTTTACCGCCACATGCGGCGCATATATCCAGGGCTATATGACTGGGGACATGAGCCTGGAAGAGGTAACTCAATATTATCAGGAGTTCTATACCTCTGGAAATTAAATCACGGAAACATGAATGGGGGAGGAAGGAATTGAAAAATAAAAAGGTAAAGGAATTTCTTTTATTTGGCTTGTTTGTATTTCCGGCAGTGGCATTTGTACTGTTTTCCACGGGGATCCCATTTATCATGAACCTGTACTACTCCGTTTTTCAGTGGAACGGAGTAGGAAAGTCCATGAAATTTGTGGGCATGGATAATTTTGTGAAAATATTTACCAATGATCGCCTTTTTTGGAGAGGCGTGCGCTTTACACTAAAGTTTGCTGTATTTTATGTAATTATCGTAAATATTGTCTCTCTGGCAGTGGCGCTAGTTATGTCCAAGGAGAAAAAGACCTCCAGTGTGGGCCGCGCATTTTACTATGTGCCTTACATTATCAGTTTGACTGCCATCAGCCTGATTTGGAAGTTTATCCTGGGACCAGGATTTGAAGCGCTCTATGAGATAACCGGGTGGGGATTCTTCAACTGGAGCTGGGTGGGCACGTCCAAATTAGCCTTTTATGTGGTAGTAATTATGGCGGTATGGCAGAATCTGGGATTCTATATGGTAAATTATATTGCCGGGATCATAGCCGTACCCACAGAACTTTTGGAAGCGGCAAAAATCGACGGGGCAAACGGCATTCAGACCTTTACCAGGATCACCATCCCTATGATTATGCCAGCGATTTCCATCTGTATGTTTACTTCTCTTACCTTTGCGTTTAAATTATTTGATATTATTATGGTATTTACCAAGGGAGGCCCGGCCAATTCCACGGTTACGGTGGCATACAATATTTATCAGGAGGCATTTTCCAATAATCAGTACGGATTGGCAACAGCAAAGTCATTGGTATTCGTCCTGTTTGTCCTGGCTGTGACCGCAATCCAGATGAAGATTACCAAAAGTAAGGAGATTGAGGCATGATGAAAAAGTTTCGAAGAGTGAATTGGCTGTCTGTGATTATCTTCCTTTGTTCCATTTTTTGGCTGCTTCCGTTAATCCTCATTTTTATTAATTCGTTTAAACCGTATAATGACATGATTCAGCAGTTTTTGTCCTTGCCGAAATCTTGGAAGCTAGATATGTATGTGGAAACCTGGATGAAATTCGAATTTCCCATGTTGATTTCCAATACCCTGCTGTATACGGTGACAACGGTGCTGGCGATTGCCTTGATGGCACCAATGGCCGCTTATAAGCTTTCCCGGACCAAAAGCCGTTTCAGCGGGATCTGCTTTATCCTGATTATCATGCCCATGATGGTGCCTTTTCAGTCATATATGATTTCCCTGACCAGGGTAGTAGCCAGCCTGAATCTATCCGGCACCAAGTTAGGCCAGATCCTGGTCAGCACAGGGCTTTGCATGCCCCTGGCAGTGTATATGATCCACGGTTTTGTAAAAAATGTTCCCTATGAGCTGGAGGAATGTGCCCGTATTGACGGGGCATCAAATGTGCGGATTTATTTTAACATTGTCCTGCCCCTGCTGAAACCAATTCTGACTACGGTGGTTGTGCTGGATACCTTATCCTGTTGGAATGACATTATTACAAACCAGTTAATCGTAGGCGGAAGCGCCAAGGCACGAAATATACAAAACGCGTTGTATATGCAGTTTTCCGCCCAGACCTCAGACTGGGAGCATGCCCTTCCAGGAATTGTCATGTCCATGATTCCCGCGTTGATTTTCTTTATCTGTATGCAGAAGCATATTGTAGGCGGAATGACCGCAGGGGCGGTGAAGGGTTAAAGGTGCTTCTTGCGGGGAAAGCCACAAGAAACCTGAAGCCAATAAAAAGTTATTCTTTGGAGTTTCACCAGAATTCTTTATGGAGAGCGCCGGACAGGCTGGAAGGAGGAAACAGTGAAAGTTGGTGTGTTAATTGAATTATTTAAGGATACGGATATTCAGGAGAAATTCGCTGAGCTAAAGGCGATGGGATTGGACAGCTGCCAGTTGGTATGCTGGAACAGGGAGCGGATCAATAGCAACGACACGGCGGAGGCGGTAAACCTGGCAGCCAAAACCTATGGGATCCAGATCACCGCTTTTTGGTGCGGGTGGGAAGGCCAGCGTGTGTGGGACTTTTATGAAGGGCAGCTGACGTTGGGGTTGATTCCTACTGCTTACCGGGCGGAGCGGCTGAAAATGCTGATGGAGGGAGCCGATTTCGCGAAAAAAATCCAGGTAACCAATCTGGTCACCCATGTAGGCTTTATGCCGGAGAATCCCTATGATCCGAAATACCAGGAAGTTTTGACGGCGTGCAAGGCTATCGTAGCAAAATGCAAAGAAAATGGGCAAAATTTCCTTTTTGAGACAGGGCAGGAGACGCCGGTTACCTTAAAACGCGCAATTCAGGATATTGAAGAGGCGCTGGGAGCGGGAAATGTAGGGGTAAACCTGGATCCGGCAAATCTGATTATGTATGGAAAGGCCAATGCAGTGGACGCGCTGGAGATATTTGGGGAGTATGTAATGGGCGTCCATGGGAAAGACGGCATGTATCCTACCGATGGCCACTCCTTAGGAAAAGAAGTTCCCCTGGGACAGGGAAAGGTAAACTTTCCGGCATTGATCCAGAAGCTAAAGGAGCTGGGATATGACGGGGATATTACTATTGAGAGAGAGATTTCCGGAGAAAAGCAAAAGAAGGATATCCTTATGGCGAAAGAGATTCTGGAAAAATTAATTTAAAGGTAAATGCGCTTCGGCGCGGGAGTCCGGCTTGCCGGACTCTTTTTTTCATAAGAAACTACCCTCGGCGGACAAGGGAATATACGCTCCAATGGCCGTCTTTTGGCGGCTGGCGGTATCAACGCCAAAGGGCATATGTGCAATGATAATAAAACACTCCGTTTTCAGATCGCACTGCGGCGGTGAGGAATATTGCCGCTTATGTGATCCGACGCAGACAGAGAGTCCAGTGGAGCAGGATTCTTATTAATTCGGCATATTTTTTCGCAAAAAGGTGTAGACGAAATCTGGATTTTGTGAGAAAATAAGGAAAGGTATGATGTGATATATTTAACGAACTGCCAAAGCCTGGCGGCGGGGGTTCTATCACTGCCATACGAAAGTATTATCAGAAAACTACATATTTGAAAGGAGTTTTGACACATGATTTATTCAAAAGAAGTTGAAGAAATGTGTACGGTAGCGCAGGGCGTGCATCATGGC
>CATJIO010000090.1 GCA_949740725.1 uncultured Lachnospiraceae bacterium
ATAATAAAATTAATGTTTGGAAAAATCATTTTTAGAAATTTCACATTTTGGAGGTACTGTTTTGTCTATCATTATCACAGTTTCAAACCAGAAGGGCGGCGTGGGGAAGACCACCACCTCCGCGGCCTTAACTTCTGGGATTTTCCTGTCTGGCAGGAAGGTTCTGGGCATTGACTTAGACCCCCAGGGGAATCTGGGCTTCTGCCTGGGCGCGGATACGGACAACTGCTACACCATCCTGGACGTGCTAAAGGGCAGTGTTCCTGTCCGGGACGCGCTGGTGAAAAGTGACTATGGAGATCTGCTGGTTTCTGACATCACCTTGAGTAGCAGCGGCCTGGAGAAATTCCCGTCCAACCGGGAAACCATTTTGAAAAATGCTATTCAGCCGATTATCCACGAGTATGACTATATTATCATTGATACCCCGCCGGCTCTGAATCTGTTGACGGTGAATGCATATTCTGTTTCCAATCATCTGATCATCCCCATGAACTCGGACATTCTGAGTCTTGTGGGATTGGCCCAGCTAAAGGACACCATCGAGTCTGTGCGGGAGGCGATTAACCCAGGCCTGAATGTACTAGGGATCCTTCTCACCCGGTTTAACGGGCGCACGCTCCTCTCCCGGGATGTGCTGGAGATGGCCCAGCAACTGGCCAGCCAGATTCACACCAAAGTGTTTGAGACAAAAATCCGCACTGGAGTGGCCATCGCGGAGGCTCCGGCTCACGGTGAAAGTATATTTTCTTATAATCCCCGCTCGGCGGCGGTAGCGGATTATCTGGCGCTGATCGATGAGATCGCCCCGGACATCCAGTTAAAGGAGGTAGCAAACAATGGCTAGTAGCAAAAAAACAAACAAAACTTCACATGTAATGAATCTTCTGACCAATGGCGCGGCGCCGGAGGCTGGCGGTTCTCCCGAGGCTCCCGCTTCAGGCGCCCCCCTATCCCCGGACAATTCCACCCAGGAGAAGAAAGGGGATATCCAGTCTCACACCGTTACGCCAAAGAAGGTCACTGTGGTGGACGAGGGTAGCCGGAATGATCGTCTCTCCCAGGAGATTTTAACTAAACTATCCGAAGAATTAGACGAGGAGGCCAGCGGCGCGGCGTCATCCTCTCCTGTGGATGGGGATATGGACGCCCAGGCTCCTGCAGATGGGACCGGGGCGGATGGAGCAACAGCAGAAGATCCTGCGCCAGCTGACCAGCCTGCAGAGGATCCCTCCATCCCGGAAGAGGAGAATGGCTCTGAAATTGATACCTCCGGATCCTTATCCCAGCCTGCTGCCACAGATCCATCCCAGGAAGAGGTTTCTGATGCTGTGTCAGAGAGCGCAGATACTCCTTCAGAGCCGTCTGCCGCCGCTAGTGGAGCCCCTCAGCCAAATCCCAGCACGGCTCACCATGCCATTATTCCTAAGAGCCAGATCGGCAGCAACCTGTTAAATGATCAATACAGCTTCGTAAATATTATGGAGCAGCTGATTCTCCGCCAGGATATCAACAGTTACTTAGAGCAGTACAATGTGTGCAAGTGTCCGCGGTGCATGGCGGATGTCTGCGCCTTGGCTCTCAGCGGAATGCCGCCCAAATATGTAGTTACCAGCAAGGATTCCATCTCCCCTCTTCTCAGCTATTATGAGAGCCGGAATAAGATCCTGATGCTGACGGAGCTGATCAAGGCCTGCAATAAGGTGCGGGAGAACCCGCGGCATGAAAAGCAGTAAATCCCTGTACATCTATCCAATACCAATAAAAATAGGAACAGCTCCCCGCTGTTCCTGTTTTTACGTTTAATCTGGATTTATTTCCCTTTCAAGACGTCGATTACCGGTTTTACCACCCGGAAGTACCTGGCCCCTTCTCCTGTCTTTTTCCCGAAATGCTTTTCAAAATCCGCCTTGATTGCCTTTTTATTTTTCCGGTTGTGGGCCATCACAATCTCATAGGACTCCTGTGCCCGGCTGACATCCAGGTGATTTTGCTGATGCAAAAGCTGTATCAGGTAAAGATTTCTGGTGTGGGGATCTGGCAGTAAATATTTCGAGAGCCTGGCCTTCCGCTCCTCATCTCCGCGGATCTGGAGATAGTATTTCCTCCCAGTCTCCTGTCCTAAGAAGATTACTAAAACCGCATACCATCCGCTCATCTGTGATGTGGGAACAGTCCTTGCGATCTCCATCACCTTCTCTGTGTCCGTCATCCTCCCCATATCCGGAACAGCCAACGCCCCAGTCCCGCCAGCCTCCGGATGGGCCGATCCATGGAAGGCTTGGGAGTTGGCAGCCACGGATGCGCTATGCACGACGGCGGAATTGGCCACGGGACTGACGGCGGCTGGCGGCTGGGGCAGGGATTCTTTCAGATGGCACTGAGGCTCCTTGGCCTCCTCCTTCTTTTCCTTCTTCCGGCCATCCGGGAAGTTTACCAGGCTGAGATCCACATTCCGCTGCTGCCAGAAATCAATCACATTCTGGTAATCTGTGTCATTGGAAAAAATCACATAGCCTGCCTCCCCGTGGGTTGCGATCAGATAGGACAAGACTCCCATCAGCTGGTGATCCAGGGCATTCGTTCCCACTAAGCACTCTACCCAGCGAATCTGCTTATTATAACGCTGTTTCAGATAGTTTTCTTCTAGCAGCTTGGAGTGATTCTTTGTGTAAAATACCACCAGGATCTCTTCTTCCTTCAAACTCCCAATGAGCTCGATCCATCGGTCTCCTACATTTTCTGTATCAATTAAATAATATTTTCGTTTCATAATCCCTTTCCTTACTCGAACATTTTGAACATTGCTTTCATTTCTTTCATCTTATCATAAATTTTCACCATTGTCATCGTCCATTTCCCTGCCCGAAAAAATGAGGCGTTTGGCCTATGGGCCAGCGCCTCAATTCCCTCGCATTAATGTCTGTCTCAATATCAAACTATAGACTATATCATCTGGTGCAGCTTCTCCAAAGCTTCCCTGATTCCCCCTACCGCATCGATCAGACCTTCCTTCACCGCCTGCTCTCCCACCAGGACTGTGCCCAGATCCTTAGTCAGCATCTTAGTGTTGTGCATCAGACTCTTCAGCTGGTTATAGGAGATATTGGAATGCTTTTCCACAAAGGTCAGAATCCGATCCTGAATCATATTAAAATAGTCGTAGGTCTGGGAGGTGCCAATTACCATGCCGCTCATGCGGACCGGGTGGATCATCATGGTTCCTGTAGGCACGATAAAGGAGTAATCAGAAGCTACAGCCAGGGGAACCCCGATGGAATGGCTTCCCCCCAGCACCAGGGACACAGAGGGGATGCTTAAGGAGGCGATCATCTCGGCGATGGCCAGCCCGGCGTCCACATCGCCGCCAGAGGTATTTAACAGGACTAAAAGCCCCTGCACCGTCTTATCATCCTCAATCTCCGCCAGCTTTGGCAGGACATGATCGTACTTGGTCGTCTTACTGGCACCGGAAGCATTTTCATGTCCCTCCACCTCTCCGATGATGGATAAGAGATGGATCTTATGCTTATTCTGGTTTTCTTCCAGAGTTACCTGGCCCAGCTCCTCCAGCTCCTGGTCCTTCTGTTCTAATCCTTCCTGTCCCATAACGTCTCCCTTCTTGCTCTGACCCGGTATCCCGGAGCCGTTGATTTCATCACAATATAGAGATAGTATGGGACATTTTTCCGTAATTTATACAGAGAATGCTCTCCGCTCCTCTCCAAAGCTTACAGCCTGGCCATAATCGCCTCGCAGTACTCTGTGGTGGTAGCCTTTCCACCGATGTCCGGCGTTGTGCAGCTTCCCTCTTCCAGCACCTCATCCACTGCCCGGCGGATCTTCCCGGCAATATCCAGCTCTCCCATATGCTCCAGCATCATGCAGCCAGACCAGAGAAGCGCTGTGGGATTGGCGATATTCTTCCCGGCAATATCCGGGGCGCTGCCGTGCACTGCCTCAAACATGGCGTAGTCCTTCCCCAGATTGCTGGAGGGAAGCAGCCCCAGGCCGCCGATAAGACCGCTGGTTAAATCTGATACAATATCTCCATACAGATTCGGCATTACCATGATGTCAAACTGCTGAGGGCGCATCACTAACTGCATACACACATTGTCCACGATCTTATCCTCTGCCTCAATATCCGGATAATCCGCCCCGATCTCCTTAAATATGCTCAAGAATAATCCGTCGGATTGCTTTAAGATATTTGCCTTGTGAACGCAGGTCACCTTCTTCCTTCCCTGGGCCCTGGCATACTGGAAGGCATCGGTGATGATCCTGGCGCTGGCCTTTCGGGTAATGATCTTGGTGGCGTGGACCGTATCCTGATCTACCTGCTCCTCCACTCCCACATAGAGATCCTCGGTATTTTCCCGGAAGGTGACAATGTCCACATTGGGGAAGGGTGTCGCCACCGCAGAGTTGGACTTGGCCGGGCGGATATTGGCATAGAGATCATACTTTTCCCGCAGGGTCACATTTAATGAGCGGAAACCCTTGCCAATGGGGGTGGTGATGGGGGATTTTAAGAGAATTTTATTCTTCTCAAAAGAGGCAAAGGCGGCATCGGGAATCAACGCCCCATTCTCCTCATACTCTGCTGCTCCTACCCGGAAGATCTCGTACTCCAGGGGCGCCTTGGCGGCATCCAAAATCTTTAACACGGCATCAGTAATCTCCGGACCGATCCCGTCTCCTTTAAATACAGTAATGGTTCTCATCTCTTACCTCTCCTTCATGGGTATATATTCCACATTCTCGCCCACATACTTAGTAGCCGGGCGCATGATCTTTCCATCATACAGCTTATTTTCCAGATTATGGGCAACCCAGCCCACCAGACGGCTGATAACAAACAGCGGGGTATACATATCTCTGGGGATCCGCAGCATCTCATAGGCAAAGCCGCTGTAATAGTCTACATTGGTGGGGATCACCTTATTCTTATCCTCCAAAATCACTTCCTTCACGCACTTTTCAAAGAGGCAGTAAAAGTTAAACTCCTCCATCTTAAACTGCTCTCTGGCCACCGTCTCACAGCAGGCGCGCAGAAGCTCCGCCCTGGGATCGGAGATGGTATAAACCGCGTGGCCGAAGCCGTAAACCAGACCGGAATGGTCATAGAAATCTCCTGCCAGGATCTTTTTCACCAACGTCTTGATGGTGGTTTCATCGGTGGAATAGCCAATCTCCCCGATCACCTCCTCCATCATCTCGGAGACCTTCACATTCGCTCCTCCGTGGCGGGGCCCTTTTAACGAGCCAATGGAGCCAGAGATAGCGGAATACAAGTCGGTGCCAGTGGAGGAAATTACTACATTTGTAAAAGTAGAGTTATTGCCGCCGCCGTGATCCGCGTGGAGCACTAAGATAGCGTCCAGCAAATCCGCCTCCTTAAGCGTGAATTTCTTGTCCTCCCGGAGCATGTAAAGGATGTTCTCCGCGATGGAGTATTCCTCCCTGGGATAGTGGATAATCAGGCTTTCCCGGTTAAAATGGTGGATCTTGCTCTGATATGCATAGCAAGCCACCGAGGGGAATTTGGCCAGGAGGCTTACCCCTTTCAGCATAGTTTTAAATACGTCGGTATCGTCAGGATTGTCCTCATCGTAATTATACAGCGTAAGCGCTGCATGCTGCAGCTTATTCATCAGATTTTTCCCTGGCAGCCGCAAAAGGTTCATTTCCAGGAATTCATCTGGCAGGGCATAAAGGCTTTTCAGCACATCGATAAACCGGTTTAACTCTGTCTTGGTGGGCAGGTAGCCGTACAGCAAGAGAAAACAGGTTTCCTCGAAACCCGTACAGCCCGGCTTCCCTTTTATCAAATCATAGACACTGTAGCCCCGATAGTAAAGATCGCCGCCTGCATCCGTTTTCACGCCGTCAATGATCTCATAGCCCACCACATCGGACACTCGGGTCAGCCCCATACGGACGCCGGTTCCATCCTCATTCCGAAGGCCTTTTTTCACATTATACTCTTTATACAGGCGGTTGGGGATGTCAGTATAATTGGAGGACTTCCCATAAAACTGCGCCAAATAATTATTATTCATGTCCGCTCTCCTCCTTATCTTATCTTTGGCGGCGCATTTGCTGTCAGGCACATGAAGGTTTAGAAAAACAGGACGCCAGAAAAACTGGCGCCCCTGCCTGCATATCTATGCACTTGTCTAAGTATACTCCATGGAAATAGCTGCTGTCAACTGAATTTTCGTCCTTTTCCGGTAAATTAATTTCTGTTCGCCGGAACGATAAATTAATCTCCCAGCATATTCCGTATGGTCTTTGGGCTCCGATAATTCCAGGTAGAAATCTTAATCCCGCTTCTCCGGCTGGCCGCGTGGACAATCTGTCCATTCCCAATATACATGGCCACATGGTTCACCACGCCCCGGCTGTTGGCGTAGAAGATCAGATCTCCCGGACGCATCTCGTTGGAGGATACGGCCTTGCCCATCTGGGCCTGAGAACCAGAGTAATGGGGCAGGCTGACGCCGAATTTCTCCATTACCTTCATGGTAAAGCCGGAGCAGTCTGCACCCTTGGTCAGGCTAGTCCCGCCCCATACATAGGGATTGCCCACAAACTGAAGAGCATAATTCACAATCTGGGAACGGCGGGAAGCTGACGCCTGGGCTGCCTCTTCCAGCGGAGAGAATTTAATGGCCTCTGCCAGGGCGTAACGTACCTCCACGTTATTATCCCGGGTGGCGATATAGGCCTTATCACTGTCCTCAGTGTCCAACTCAATCTGAACCCAGCCGTCCAGCTGCTCCAGCACCGGATAGCGCTCTTCCTTGGAAATCTGAGTCCAGATAGTCGCCTCGGTGGTGGGTTCGGTACGGACATTCAGCATATCCGTATTCACCACTGCCATCAGCTCCGCCTCCACCATGGCAATATCCTTAGCCTCCTGGCCGGTGGCTGTGTACTGGGGATCCGCGCTGATAAAGCCGTCGATATTCCCTGACTTAATGTGATACCAGCCATCCAGCGTCTCTAAAATCTCTCCTGCCGCCTTGCTGGTCATCTTTCCGATCACCTTTCCATCTGGCTTTGGCTCGCTGCGCACATTTAAGTAGCTGTCCACCTTGGAGATGACCAGATTATCATACATATTAATTGCCATGGCCACTAAGTCCAGCTCTCTGGCTTCATTTAAGGCATAGCGTACTTCCACGTAGTCCGCGGAAACATAGCCGGACTCAATCTGAACCCAGCCTTCTGATTCGCCCAGGACCACATACCGCTCATTCTGCAATACCTGCCCCACTACCTCGGCCTCGGTATCTGGCTGGCTGCGAACATTCAGTTTATCCGCTGTGACAATAGCACGCCGGACTACCTCGCCTCTGGCCGCCTCCTTTGCCTCATCGCCGGTGAGCACATACTGATTATGGATGTATCCCTCCAGGCCGCCGGAACGGATGTAATCCCACTCCCCTTCTTCCGAGAGGATATCGCAGGCGCTGTTCTTCTGCAGCTTTCCAATGATCTTTCCATTGCCCCCTGGCGTCTCCCGGACATTCAGGTATCCTTCCACCTGGACAAGTCCCAGATTCGTGTATGCGTCCAAAACCGCCTGAATCTCCTCCGCCTCCTGCTGCGCTGCCAGCTCCTCTGGCGACAGGGTGGGCTCTGTGGGTGCCTCTGTCTGAGAAGCCTCCTGGGTTTCTCCGGCCGGGCTCTCCTCCTGGCCGCCTTCTAAAGATGCTGCCGCAGAACGGTTCTTTGCCAGGTATATCCCTGTCCCCAGCGCCACAGCCAATACCACCGCTCCCATAAGCAGATAAATGATTCTGGGGTCATATCTCCGATTTCGTTTCCTCCTGGCCCGGCTTAGCCTGGCCATATAATCCTTATTGTCCAGCATACAATCTTTCTCCTTCAATGTACCCCTTACACCTTAAGGCGCATCTATGGAAAGTCAGCGCTTCTGCTGTAAGCAGCGGGATCGCTGACCCTTTTGGCACGTTCACAGTATATCACAGTCCAAACCATAAAAAAATTACAAAACTATTAAAATTTCATTACCGCCAGCTTACTGAATAGCCTACTTACTTTGCCAGCATCATTCGGTCATTGGCAAATTCTTCTCCGCTGGCTTCCTCGAACTTCCGCAGAAGATCCTCCACCCTCAGGGCCTTCTTTTCTTCTCCGGCAACATCGTAGATAATCTGGCCTTCATGCATCATGATCAGCCTGTTCCCGATCTGGATGGCATCCTTCATATTGTGCGTCACCATCAACGCCGTCAGATGCTGATTATTCACGATCTCCTGGGTAAGATCCAGCACCTTCTTTGCGGTCTTCGGATCCAGGGCGGCGGTGTGCTCATCTAAAAGGAGGAGCTTAGGCTGCTTTAAGGTAGCCATTAAAAGGGTTAGGGCTTGGCGCTGTCCGCCGGAAAGCAGGCCTACCTTGCTGGTCATCCGGCTCTGAAGGCCCAGGCCCAGACGGCTTAAGGTATCCTTATATAAAGTGCGCTCACTGTTGGTGATCCCTACCTTCAAGGTGCGCCTGGATCCACGACGGAAAGCCAGCGCCAGATTCTCCTCGATCCCCATACTGGCAGCCGTTCCATTCATAGGATCCTGGAATACCCGTCCCAGAAAGGCCGCCCGCTTGTGCTCCGGAAACTTGGTAATATTTTTCCCATCGATGATGATTTGTCCCTCATCCACCGGCCAAACTCCGGCAATGGCATTTAAAAAGGTGGACTTGCCCGCCCCGTTTCCGCCGATAACCGTGACGAAATCCCCGTCATGTAAAGTAAGGCTTACCCCTTTCAGGGCCTTTTTTTCATTGACTGTTCCCGTATTAAAGGTTTTGACTATATTCCTTGCTTCCAGCATTTCCTATCTCCCCTTCCCTTTTCCTAAGATGTCTGCCAGCCCGCCTTTCATATAACGCGCCTTCCAGGTGGGGATACCTAAGAAGAAGGCCACCACTAAGGCTGAGAGAAGTTTTAACAGATCCGGGTCAATGCCCAGCCAGATAACGATCTGGAGTACCAGATAGTACACGATGGAGCCCAAGGCCACTCCCAGGAGGCGGAAACCGAAATTGTGGAAAATCTTGCCGAAAAGCGCTTCCCCGATAATCACCGCCGCCAGACCGATAACAATGGCCCCACGGCCCATATTCACATCCGCGAAACCCTGGTACTGTCCCAGCAGCGCCCCTGCCAGGGCCACCAGCCCGTTGGAGAGCATCAGCCCCAGCACCCGCGCGAAATCCGTATTGATTCCCTGGGCTCTGGCCATCTTGTCATTGCAGCCAGTGGCCCGCAGAGAGCAGCCCAGCTCTGTGCCGAAAAACCAGTAGAGAATCAGGATCAATACCACAATCAGCACAGCCACAATAAAAATTGTATTGTTAACGAAGGGCACATTCTTGATGAATCGCAGGGACACCAGCAGATCAAATTTATCTACATTGATGGCCTGGTTCGCCTTTCCCATAATTTTCAAATTTACAGAATACAGCCCAAGCTGCGTCAATATACCGGCCAGGATCGCCGGGATACCCATAAAGGTGTGAAAAATTCCAGTGGCCAGTCCAGTAGCCATACCAGCCAGAATAGCCCCAAACATAGCGGCCCACGCATTCTGTCCTCCAAGCATCAGCATAATACAAACCGCGCCCCCTGTACAGAAGGAGCCGTCCACGGTCAAATCCGCAATATCCAAAATACGATAAGTGAGATATACACCGATCGCCATAATTCCCCAGATCAGTCCCTGGGCCGCAGCGCCTGGCAGCGCATTGAATAAACTTGCCATATCTTATCCTTTCTAGTATGTGATTACTCCCATCCCTGCCGGGCCTTACCTGGCCACCTAATCCTGCAGTGTGCAGAGCAGTGACAAAAACAACAGCAAGGAAAGGATTCTCATCCTTGCTGTTGTCTGTGTGAAAGAACGGAGAGCTGCGATGTGCCTCTGGCAGATGCGCAGCCTACTCCTCGATAGCTACATAGTCGTCAGGAACGGTAATACCCAGCGCTTCACAGAGCTGCTGATTATACTTCTTGGTAAACTGAGGCGCGTACTCGATAGGCATTTCCGCGATATCCGCCTCCCCGGTCAAAATCTTTGCCGCCATCTTGCCGGTGCCTACCCCTAAGTCATAATAGCTGATGGATAAAGTCGCCACACCGCAGCCTGCGCAGATACCCTCTTCGCCGGCGATAACCGGAATTCCCTCTGGCTGACAGATGTTATTGATGATCTCCGCGTTGGCCGCCGCCGTATTGTCTGTGGGAACATAGAGCACGTCATTCTCCGAGGCCGCCTTGGTCACGATAGATGACAAGTCATTGGAATCTGCAAATGCATAATACTCACAAGTATAACCCAGTCCCTCTAAAGCTGTCTTCACGGTATCCACCTGATACTGGGAATTGGCCTCTGCAGAGCAGTACAGCAAGCCGACGTTCTTTGCTTCTGGGAACAGCTCATTGAGCATCGCCGCCTGCTCATCCAAGGGCGCAAGATCCGAGGTGCCGGAAATATTTCCCCCTACCGTCCCGTCGAAGCCGTCAATCCCCAGGGCCACGCCATACTCGGTTACTGAGGTTCCTAAAATCGGGATCTCATTGGTTCCCGCCTGGGCCGCCTGAAGGGCCGGAGTGGCGTTTGCCAAAATCAAATCCACATCTGAAGAGACAAAGCTGTTGATAATGGTGGAGCAGGTATTGGAATCTCCCTGTGCGTTCTGTTCGTCAAAGGTCACGGCATCGCCCAGCTCCTCCACCAGGGCATCCTTAAAGCCCTGGGTGGCTGCATCCAGCGCCGCATGCTGAACCAGCTGGCAAATGCCGACGGTATAGGTCTGACCATCTACAGAAGGTTCTGCCGCCTCTGCCACTGTGGACGCAGCCGTGGTTTCCGCTTCCTTTGCGCCGCCGCAAGCAGTCATGGACAGCGCCATGGCTCCTGTTAAAAGTACGGATAATGCTTTCTTTTTCATAATGTTTTCTCCCTTGCTTAATAATTGTCGGCGGCTAATGTTATGTCTGCCGCCAAACTATTAGGTATCATACTACAAAAATTCCTGTCCGTCAATTTCATTGCTTTAATTTTATGTGAATTTAAAGCAATAAAGTCAAAAAACAGGAATTTCATTTGTCTGTGATACCCTTATTTTCCTAATTTTAAATTACATCTCATCCCGCACATACCCAGCAATATTCACCGCATGGTCTGACACCCGCTCCAGATTGCTCAAGGCGTCCAGAAAAATCACACCGTGCTCTGTCCGGCACCGATTTTGAGACAGACGCTCGATGTGCCGCTCTCGCAAATCTTCCTCCAGATTGTCCACTTGTTCTTCCTTCTGGATTACCCGACGAACCTCCGCCATATCGTGATCCTCCCTGGCCTTTACCGCATGGGCCACGGAAAAGGACACCATCTGAAGCATAGCCTCCAGCTCTTCATTCGCTTCCTGGGAAAAAAGGACCTGATCCCGTATCTTTTCTTCCGCCAGCTCTGCCAGGTTCTGGCTGTGGTCGCCGATACGCTCAATGTCACTGATGGTGTAGAATAAATCCTTCACCAAAAGGTGTTGCTGATTATTTAGGGAAAGATTATTCACCTTCACCAGATAGCCGGTGAGCATGCTCTCCATATGATTAATGGTCTCTTCATTCTTCATTACCTGGTCAATGGCAGATCGGCTGTTACGCAGCAGAGCCTCCCCAGCAATCTTTAAATTCATCAGCGCAGTCTCTCCCATGCGCACCACTTCCCGCTCAAGCTGCTGAATGGCCAGGGAAGGAGTCTCCAGAATACGGTTGTCCAGATGACGGAACATCTCCTCTTCCCTATCCTCCTCATCGGCCCTTGCCTCGTTTTCCTCATCCTTAATCAGGATCTGAGACAGCCTTACCAGGACGCCGGCAAAGGGAAAGAGAAGGATGGTGTTGGTTACATTAAAAATCGTGTGAAAAACCGAGATCTCCACGCTGTTTATGGGGCTTCCCCCGAAGGCCGGCCAGAAGAAAAAGATCGCCGTCATCACCAGGCCGAAAAGTAGCGCGCCCACGCAGTTAAATAGAAGGTGGATCACCGCCGCCCGCTTGGCTGTTGGATGAGCCCCCATTCCGGAGAGAAGGGCGGTAACGCAGGTGCCGATATTTTGGCCCAGGGTAACGAATGCGGCAGACTGCCAGTTCACCATCCCATTAAGCGCCAGAGTCTGGAGGATTCCCACAGACGCTGAGGAGCTTTGAATCAACGCGGTCACCCCGGCCCCAGCCAGGATTCCCAGAAGTGGATTTCTCCCCAGGACGGAAAAGGCCTGGGCAAATACCGGGGAATCCCGGTAAGGTTTAATGGAAGAGGACATCAGATCCAGCCCGATGAACAGAAGGCCGAAACCCACCAGGATCTCTCCTGCCTGCTTCTTCCTGGAATCCTTGGAAAACATGGACCAGGCGGCCCCCAGTCCCACTGCCAAAGGCGCAAAAAACTCTGGCTTCATCACCGCCCCCCACTGGTTCATGGATACAATCCAGCTGGTGATGGTGGTTCCAATATTCGCGCCCATAATAATCCCCACCGCCTGGGTAAGGTTTAAGATCCCCGCATTCACAAAGCCCACCACCATCACCGTAGCTGCGGAAGAGCTCTGAATAATGGCGGTAATCCCTGCTCCTACGAAAACCCCCATGAGACGGCTGCTGGTCAAAACCCCCAGAAGCCGCTGCAGACGGCTACCCGCTGACTTTTGCAGGCCGTCCGCCATGGCATTCATGCCATATAAAAACATTCCTAGTCCGCCGATAAACTGAAAGCAAACGCCCAAAACTTCGATTTTCATCATTCCCTCCTTTGATTTTCGCTGGTACACTTTCCGTGTCCAGGAAACATCGTCAGGGAAAAATCATCCTATTCCCTGTATGTATCAGCATACCAGGCGAATGTAAAATCAAATGCAGAGGTTATGTAAAATCCATGTAAAGTTTCTGGTCTCTGTCTGTTTTAGTTTGCGCTGTTTTTCCATATTTATACTTCATGGGAGTGGATTACCTGCCTACAGATGTTGCCCTTACTTCAGGATCTCCCGGTAGAGGCGCAGCACATTGCCGTAAAATACCCCTTCAATCTCACCAGTAGTAAAACCTTCTCGTTCCATGGCCTGGGCCAACAGCTGCATCTGTGAAGCGTCATGGATCTCCACCTGATTTCCAATCCCATCAAAGTCCGATCCCAAGCCAATCACGCCAATGCCCCCCACTTGCTTCATATGGTGGATGTGGCGGATCATGTCGCTGATATAGGACATGGCGGGCTCTGCTCCCCCTTCCTCTTCTCTCAAGAAGGCGGCGCAGAAATTAATGCCAGCCACGCCGCCACGCTCCGCCAGCTCCCGTATCATCTCGTCCGTCAGGTTCCTGGGGTGGGGGGTGACAGCCCGGCAGTTGGAATGGCTGGCCACAAAGGGCTTTTTTGTGTGGCGGAACACATCCCAGATCCCGCCGTCATTTAAGTGGGAGATGTCCACAATCATCCCCAGGCGCTCCATCTCCTGCAAAAATTCGATTCCTTTGTCCGTCAGGCCGTGCTCCTTATCGGGCACACTGATCCAGTGCTCTGGCTCTGTCTCCAACTTCTTGTTGGGCCAGCCCAGCTCATTGGGGAAATTCCAGGTGATGGTCATCATCCGCACCCCAAGCTCATAGAGGATTCTCAGATAAGCCAGCTCTCCCTGGCATACGCCCCCCTCCTCCACAGTCAGCAGGGCGGACATCCTGCCATTCTTCCAGTTCTTTTCCAAATCCTGATAGCTTCTCACGATTCCAATCTTGTCTTCATGGGCTTTCATCTCCGTGAAAAAAACATCGGCCAGCTTCATGCAGTACTCGAAGGGCCGTTCCCCAGCCCGATCTAAGTGGGTGAACAAGGCAAAATTCTGGAGGCCGTAGCCGCCCTGCTCCATTTTGGTTAAATTTACGTGCAGATCGTGATCCAGGATGGAAGCGTTGCCCCCATCCCGGTGATTGTAGTATAGTTCCGCGATAGTGTCGCAGTGCATGTCAATTACTTTTACCATTGGGATTCCTCTTTTCCTTAGATGATCGTTCATCGTTTACCGCCTCCAAAGTCATGTAACCACAGGCGAAAGATCGGATACATGACTTTTTAAACGATTATACCATACTGCAGTGCGATTGTCTAATCAGTCCGCAGGGCATCAATAGGATTTAGCTTTGCTGCCCGGTTCGCCGGCATATATCCGAAGATCAGGCCAATCCCTACTGACACGCTGAAGGAGATAATCACCGCAATGGGCGTTGGGGTAGCGTTAATCCCGATCAAACTTCCGACGATGCTGGTGGCTCCCGCCCCCAAAAGGATTCCGATGATCCCACCGATGGAACTGGTCACCGCTGCCTCGATAACAAACTGTTGCATAATCACGCCCCGTTTCGCCCCCAGGGACTTCCGGATGCCGATCTCCCGGGTCCGCTCAGTTACGGACACCAGCATGATATTCATCACCCCCACCCCGGCCACCAGAAGGGAAATCCCAGCGATACCGCCCAGCATGGCCGACATCATCGCAATCTGCTCATTGAGGGAATCCAGCATCTCGCTGTTTGCCATAACCCGGTACAGATCATCGTCCTTATAAATCTCGTGGAGGAAATTTTCCAAAAGCTCTTTACAAGCATCTGTGTCATCCACATTCCTTGTGGCGAAGATATAGCTGTTGATGTCCGCGCTCCGGCTCATTTTCGTTGCCACCGTATAAGGAATCCAGAGAAAGTCATCGGTCCCTCCTTCATCCAAGCCATCCTCATCCTGCCGCTCCACCACACCGGCCACCTGGAAAGCATAGCCATTGACCTTGATGGTCTCGCCCATGGCCTTTTCCGGGCTTCCAAACAGCTCTGCCGCCACATAATAACCGATCACACAGATTTTATTTCGGGAAAGCAGGTCCGCATACTGGATATTCCGTCCGGCCTCCAGCTCATATCCCTTGATCGCCAGATATTCCTCGCTGTAACCTCCCACAGAGGTGGCGGTGAGGGAATCGTTCCCCTGCTTCAAGGTGGCGCTCACGGATACGGAAGGGGTCATCTGGGCAAAAACCTCTGAATGCTCTCCATAAAATTCATACATCTCATCCACACTGGCTGCCCGTGAGGAGAGATTGGTCAGGCGAACCGTCATCTGATTCACCCCCATGCTGGCGAAATTCTCTACTACCGAGGACATATAGCCATTCACTAGGCTGACCAGGATAATCACCGAGGCCACGCCGATGATAATGCCCAGCATGGTGAGAAAGGACCGCATTTTATTGCTCCAGATGCTCTTTAAGGCTAATTTAAAGGATTGCAGCATAGTCGTTCACATCTCCGTCAAAATTAATCCTTCCATCATGAATCCGCACCACCCGCTTCGCTTCCATGGCAATGGAACTGTCATGGGTGATCATCACAATGGTATTTCCTTCTTCATTTAATTGTGTTAAAAAATTCAGCACATCCCGGCTGGTCTTAGAATCCAAAGCTCCGGTGGGCTCATCTGCCAGAATGAGCGACGGGCTCCCTGCCAATGCCCTAGCAATGGAAACCCTCTGCTGCTGTCCACCGGAAAGCTGGGAAGGCATATTCTTCCACTTTTCCTTCAGCCCCACCCGTTCCAGGGAAGCCAGCGCCCGCTCCCTCCGCTCCTGGGCGGGAACCCCGGCATAGAGAAGCGGCAGCTCCACATTTTCCAAAAGGTTCAGCTTGGGGAGGAGATTGTACTGCTGAAAAATAAAACCAATCATCTTATTCCGGATCCCTGCCAGCTCATCATCCTCCATATCGCTTACATCCTCGCCTCCCAGGAAATACTCCCCGGAGGAAGGCACATCCAGAGCGCCGATGATATTCATCAGCGTAGACTTCCCGCTTCCCGACTTTCCCACAATAGCCACGAACTCACCCCGGCAGATGGTTAGGGAAATACCGTCATTTGCCCGGACTTCCTCCTCTCCCATCTGGTAAATCTTGTAAATATTTCTCAATTCAATCAATGGCTGACTCATCTTTTCCCTCCGAACCCCTGTGTGCAGATAGACCGTACATTAGCGCCTGCCTCCTCCAGAGCCACCGCCTGGACCGCCCCCAAATCCGCCCCCAGGGCCTCCGCCCGGCATGCCTCCTGGCATCATAAAGCTGTTATTACTATTCTTAGAAGATTCATTGACATACACCTCCTGGCCCTCCTCCAGGCCGCTGAGGATCTCCACATAATCGGTGCTAATGAGTCCCACCTCCACCTGGACCGCACGAAAACCTACGGGAACCGGGCCCTCGGGCTGGGTAACGGTATCGTCTTTCACATAGACCTGATTCCCCCGCATCAGGGAATCCACAGGAATCGCCAGCACATCTTTCGCCTCATCCAGGATAATCACCCCGTCCACATTCATGCCAGGAAGCAAACTTCCCGTCTCATCCATGGTCACGGTCACCGGATAGTTGGTTACACCATTAGAAGCAGTGCTCTGAAGGCTCACATTGGTCACTGTACCATAGAAGGTTTCCTCGTCAAAAGCGTCTGCAGTCACCTCCACCCGCTGCCCCACCTTCACCTTCTGAATATCCAGCTCATCTATGGACATTTCAAAGGTAAGGGCGGACAGGTCATAGATCACCGCCATCACCGTGCTCCCTCCATTGTTCCGGCTGATATTATCCCCCAGCTTGGAAGTCTTGGTAATCACCTGACCGGAAATGGGGGCTGTAATGGTATAATTCTCATAAGAATCCTGGGTAGAGTCCAGCTTATTCCGGGCAGATTCCAGTCCCTCCTCTGCCTGCTCCACCTTATCCTCATAAGCCTTCCGGATCTTATCTGCCGACTTCTCTGTCATGCGGAAAATCGGCGTTCCTTTGGCGATGTAAGCCCCCTCGCTCACCAGAAGCGCCTCCACCTCCACACTGGAGTCAAGATCCGCACTCATCACGGTGTCTACCTTTGGCGCAAAATAGCCCTCCTGAGTGCAAAAACAGTCCCCAATCACCGCTGTAGCCGCTGTCTCTGCCGTCAGTCCTCCAGGATTGGCCGCCTGGATGGTCACGTACCGCACCAGCGTCCCGCCGGTAAGCACCTCCTCCCTGGCGCTCACTGATGCCACCACACCGCCCAGCTGCTCACCAGTATCGCTCAAAGTTAAAAGGGCCGTAGTCCCAGGCAGGATGATCGCCGCCTCCCCGGACAGGAAGGGAAGCCGGATCTCCATAATCAGATCATCATAAATATCACAGATTTTTGTATTCGCCCCTATCTTATCCCCTTCCTCAATAGAAAGCTCTTTGATATATCCGGACTTAGTCGCCTTATATGTATTTCCGCTGTAGCTGTTCTGGATCTCCTCCAAATCTGCCAGGGCATCCCCATAGCTATCCTGAGCCCGTAGAAGGGAGTTATTGGCTGATGTCACCTCTGATTCCACGGAGGTGGCATCCAGCTGATAAAGGATCTGCCCCTTAGTCACCTGATCCCCCTCCTCAAAATCCGCCAGGATCACCTCCCCCTCCGCTAGGGAGGTAATCTCATAAGTATCCTTGGGAGACAAGGTCCCAGAGGAAGAAAGCTTGGAGGTAATGTCCCTTTTTTCTGCCTGCGCCGTCCGGTTCTCCTCTGCAAATGCAGACGCTTTTTTTGTCGCCCGCCGTCGGTTCTGCATAAAAAATAGCCCTGCCGCCCCAGCCACAATCAATAAAATAAAAAGCACAAGCTTAATCCGCTTTTGCCTTTGCTTCTTGCTCTTCCGCTTTTTGTCCGTTGAATTAATATGATTTTGTTCCGTCACTTTCTGGTTCGAATCTATATGTCCTGCCATGGGATACCTCTCGTCTCAATATTTTCTATCATCGTTCAGACATGTCCGATTCCACTCTTTTAATCCTCCAGAAAATCTGTCACCTGGTAGGTCACATTTCCTTCATTATCCTCTGTGGAACCGCTGCATACCAAGATTACGTCGTCCCCTACTCCCACTGTGCCGTAGATAGAAAAGGCAAACTGCAGATCTGACGTGGTTAGGCTGCATTCATAGCTGTCCCCATCGTCAGTGGTGATGGTAATCGCTGTGGGAGTCATGACATCAGAGGAGCGGTAGTAAATATTGGTGATCTCTCCCCGAAGGACCGTTTTCCCCGTTGTGTCGCTGCCCTCCTCTGTGTAAACCCAAACCGTCTTGGATACTGTGTTGTAATACATCACCACATAGCCATACTCCTCCTGAACCGCCTTAATATTCGCCTTGGTACAGGGCTCCCCGTCCAGGAAAAAGCTGGCTTTATCCATATCAAAGGGCAGCTGGGAAGACATGGTCCGGCTTTTCGTCACCACATAAGGCCCTTTCACTGTGGTATCCAGCATCTCCAGAGGATTAATCTCCCCATCACTGCTCAAGGTCAGATCCATAATGGACCCGTAGATAGCATTAGAGCCCTTAGGCTCTGTCCTTAACAGGTTATAAAAAATATTCAGGCAGTTGTCCTCAGTCAGCACTTCTCCAGATCCTAAGCTGTCCAGCCGCTCATTCAGCTCCAGATAAGTGAATTTCGCCATCCGGCTCTGGATCTGATCCCCAGTAAAGTCCTCATTGGTATAACCCAAAAGGGCCAGGATCGCCCGAACCGCATCTTGGTAAGTAATGTACTCCTCCGGGCGGAACTGTCCCCCCAGATACCCTTTCATCCACCCCTGCCTGGCGGCAATGCGGATATGGGGCGCATACTCACTGGTTACCGGCACATCGGCAAAAACGGACACGCTGGAGCTCTCGCTAACCGTACTCCGATATTCCGATGCACGAACCAACATCGCCGCAAACTCTCCACGGTTCACCAGACGGCTCCCATTCACCGGCGTCATGATTCCCGTCAGCTCCATCACCCGCTTCCGCAGATCATAGGTACTGTCCGCCAACGCCTGCATCGGGCCTGCAGCAGAAGCCATGGTCACAATTAATATTGAAGAAACCGCTTGTTTTGGGCTCATCCTTCTCGTCCTCCCTGACATCCCACATTTTGTATAATCATTTTACTGCCCTTACTTTACCATGGGTTTGTGTTCATTTTGTGTTTATCTCCTGGAAGAAATGTGAAAAAAGTGTGAACGGTTGAGTTGGAACTACTGGGGCCTGCTAAAAGGTTATTTTATTCTGGAAAATGCCGATATTAATGATAAATGAGACAAAAGATGTGCAGAAAATCATTTGCTATAGAAGTAAGGGAAAAATAATAGGAGGATGATCAAAATGAACAATTATTTCCAATTTTCTAGCGCCACGGCAACCATCTTGATCGCAGGCGCCCTGGCCGCATCCGCCGTCATGACTGTATCCGGCGCCCAGATCAATGACGAAACCGCCAAAACCATCGCGTTCGAAGATGCCGGTTTAAAAGAAGAGGAGGCTACGCTCCTGCAGCTAACCCTTGACACGGAAAACAGCTATTCTATCTATAAGGTAGAATTTCTCACGAAAGACTTTGCCGAATACGACTACGAAATCCTCAGCTCAGATGGAACGATCATGAATATCGACTATGAAGCAAAGCTGGCGTCCGCTGTCACCCAGAACGCCTCGGCCACGATCACCCTGGAACAAGCCAAGGAAAGGGCCTTAGCCCAGTCCGGCCAGACAGCTGAGGAAGTCACCTTTGTAAAGGAATCCTTCGAGTACGAAAATGGAGTACCTGTTTACGAGACGGAATTTCACACCACGGATCAAAAAAAATATAAATATGAATTCAACGGCTCCACCGGCGCGGTAATCAGCTGGGAGTACGACGCCTGGAACTGGCTGAACGCCGCTAACCTTTCTGCCGGCAGCGGCAATCCCCCTAAGGCAGACGCCATATCCGGACCCGAGGCTGCCAGGGCCGCCGCCCTGAAGATGGCTAAGCTGAATACCTCCGATGTCACCTGGGGCGCGGTAAAGCGTGACCACGAGGACGGCCGCCTGGTGTATGAAGGGGAGTTTTATTACCGCTCTCTGAAATATGAATTTGAACTGGACGGCGCCACTGGGGTTATGCTGGACTGGGAAGTGGAGAGTATTTACGATTAACCCTTGTCTAGCGTAACGACACATTTACTATCAGAAAACGAATATGAACTGGCAGTTCTTTATTGAAAGGGAACTGCCAGTATGTTAAAACTTAAGCTCTCGAATATTCTGTAATGTCTCTCCATAAGGCCTTTCTTTGCCAAACAGCAATGTTGTCCCCAGGACAAAGCCTTTCACCCCTTTCGGGGCATATTCCAAAATCTTATCCGCGCTGCATGCCCCGTCCCAGTAGATCTCAAATTCCATATCTTCCTTTAGCGCAAGCAGCTTCGTGATCTTTTTCCCCACATAGGGAAGATACATCTGCCCTGCATTGCCTGGGTTTACGGACATCACCAGAACCTTCCTTACAATGCGCAGCATCTCCATCACTGTCTCCACTGACGTGCCAGGGTTAATGGCGATCCCCGGGATCATCCCGGCATTGATAACCTTCTGCAGGGTGGTGGAGGGGTGGTATTCTGCCTCCGGGTGAATGTAGACCGTATCGCCTTTCCGGAGATTGTGCAGGAATAAGTCAATACAGTTATTTGGATGCTCGATCATCAGATGGACATCCAAGGGTTTTGATGTGGCAGCCGCGATATAATGCATGTCATTTAATGACATGGCGAAATTAGGGACGTAGCGGCCGTCCATGATGTCGATGTGAAAGGAATCAATCCCTCCGTCTTCTAATGCTTTTACTTCCTTCTCCAAATGGCCATAGTTGGCGCACATCATGGAAGCGGTTAATTCAAATTCCATATTTTCTCAAAAACCTCTCTTCTCTCTCATTAGGTCAAAAATCTGCATCCTGTATGGACGATATTCAGCTGAGCCTGATGATACATAAAATATAATGTTTCTAACGTCTCACCCATGTATCCGGCATAGCGATCCTGCCGTTCCCAGCCTTTAGGTATGCTCAGCTGTTCCATCCGTTCCAGGATCGGAAAGAGCCAGCTGCAATAATCCTTAAGCACCTTTTTCCGCGCCAAAATAATGTTATAATTATAGAAATATTGTTGACGCAGGATCTCTGGAAGCGCCTTGGCATATTCTGGCTGCAGCTCTTCCAGCGCGGTCAGGAGCGCCTGCCAGTCCCAGTCTGCCAGATACCGCTTATGATGTTCTTCAATATCTGGCTCATAGGGCATTGGGTATGGCAGAACCACGTCCACTTGATTGCTCCCTAGCCTTAGCACATCATCCTCAGACAATTCCAAAATCCGGCGGTAATGGGATAAGCCAAAATATTCCTCGTCATCCGTCTGAGGGGTTAAGCAATTTTTCCATATCCAGTAAAGCGCGGTTAATTCCGAGTAATTAACATTTTTATCCGAAATATTTTCTCCGTCGCAATCCAAAAGCTTTGCCACCCGTTCCCTGCAAAGGGAAGCCCCTACCTGGATTGGCTCCACCCATCCGGGCAGAACATACGTCCCGGTTAGCGGCTTGTCCTTATAAAATTTCGCCATAAAGATTTTGATAGCTGGTTTATGGCATCCAACTGGCAGAACCGATAAGGGTATGTATTTCTTTCCGCATACATAGTGATATCCCATAAGCTTTGCCCAGCGAGATGAGGTTAGCCTGGCATGATAATAAAATCCATAAGACTTTAAAATGGATTCAACATCGCTCATCACATTTTCTGGCACAGCAATCAAGATCTCTGTATTATCTTTTTTCTCCTGAGACAATCCCTCTGCAAAATCAGGAAGTCCCAAGACAGCAATGCCTTCTAAAGCCGGCGGATTTTTTTCTGGCTCTGAAACAAGAAAGCAGCGTACACTTCGCCGGGGATACAAATTGTGAAATGCTTTATAAGCACCTAACGCAATGCCTTGCGCACCAAATATGACGAAATCCATCCTTACTCCTTTAAATAATTCATAAAGCTTATTTTATTATCCAGTGTGGTAGTGGTCGGCCTGCCAAGGTTATCCCTGGCACCGATACCGCATTTTACTTCGATAAAACTTAATTGGGAACTCCCTTTCACCTCTTCCAGCTTTTTGTCCAGTTCCTTATAGCAATCAACGTTTACCGCATATGGATAGCCGCATGCTCTGGCAACCGCCACAAAATCCACCTTATCTGCTACTGTAGGCATTCCCCCAACAGTTTCATGCGCCTCATTATTAATAACAATATGAATCAAGTTATTTGGTCTTGTTGCACCAATCACTGCCATGGCTCCCATATGCATGAGGACAGCTCCGTCTCCATCAATACACCAAATTCTTTGTCTTGGTTTATTCAACGCGATTCCCAGCGCAATCGATGAACTGTGTCCCATGGAACCAACGGTTAAAAAATCATACTTATGAGACTGATGGTTTTCCACTCTCGCCTCAAATAATTCTCTGCTCGCCTTTCCCGTTGTAGAAACAATTGGATCTTGACCAGATACGGCAATAATGTGTTTTATGATCTCTTCGCGAATCATTGTATTGCCATTCTTATATACTATCTGTCCATCATAAGAAATGGCGCCTTTGCGGATGACAAATGCAACAGATTTCCCGGAAGCAAGGATGCCCCTAAACACTTCCATCTTCTCAGCAGCTTCCTGCTCTGTTGTATCCTTGCCAATAATAAACGCTGCAATATCCATATCCTCCAGAAGCTTGACGGTTATCTCTCCCTGATAGATATGCTGAGGCTCATCATGGATACCCGGTTCTCCCCTCCAGCCGATAATAAAAACAACCGGAATCCCATAAACCTTATTATTTAGCAGGCTCGCTGCTGGGTTGATGATATTCCCTTCCCCGCTATTCTGCATATAAACCACCGGGACTTTGCCAGTTGCCAAATAGTAACCGGCTGCAAGAGCCGTACAGTTTCCCTCATTTGCTGCAATCATATGATGTCTTGAGTCAATGCCATATGTATTCATCAGATAATTGCCCAATGCTTTTAACTGGCTATCCGGAACACCTGTATAAAAATCGGCTCCGATTATTTCAACTAATTTCGCTGCTTTCATCTTGTCTTTCTCTCCTGATGGTTACTCACCCTGTTGGGCAAGTTGAGGCTTGATAATCTTATCAATAATAAATTTTGCTGTCTGGTCAATGTCTTCGTATGCAACTATCTTTGGAAGTTCTGCGCCAAACGCCTGGTAAACTTTCTGAATCAAGGCCTCTGTATAGATCAGCTTCCCATCAGAAATATTTTCCACGCCATCAAGAGCCATAGATGCACGGTTAGCCCGCTCCATCTCTTCAAAAAGAAAGGCAGATTCGTCAATCCATGCAGACAATTTCCCTCCTCTGTAACCCACAAGAACAGGATATCCGCCTATGTGACCGTCAAAGCCTGGGGTAAACACCCGCTGATTTTCCCCTGTGCGGATCCCATCGATTATCGCCGTGATAATCTGATAATTGCTCGATGCGTTCATCATATTTCTTGTCTGATCAACTGGCATGGATATCTTACAGGCCTTATAGATCTCAGTATGGGACAGACATTTCTCCTCACCCCGGTAATATACTTTAAGGGGTAATGTTACCCCTTCCGCTTGTCCTTCTTTACTGATGCACACATCGTGGAAATGCCCTGCCGCAAACATAACGTCAACATTCCAGAAGTCATCCACACCGAGGAGATTGGCAACGGCAAACTTTATCCTGGGTATAAGGTGGTTCAGATTGCCACTTCCGAAGTCTGGGTAGGCCTTACCGGCACTCTTAAGCCAGGGAATAACCGCGTCAGAGTAGGATGTGTTGATCACAATTCCATGCGCATCCGCTAAATCGCAGGCTTCCATTACATTCTTTGTAAATCGGATTGCAAGGGGACTCCAGATGCCATATGCCCTTATATTTGCCCATGAAATGCTCCCATATTTAAGCCCCGAATAAGCGCGGCTTGCGTTCACAATGAAGTCTGGCTGATGCTTTTCAATTGCCCCTTTGATGGTTTCAATGTCATTCAGTTCAACTCCACCCTCGACTTCTATTTTTGACTTGTTCACCCCTCTGATAAGCCCTGAAATCCTGATAATATTGACCTTTTTCTGCATCTTATCCGCATCCCGGCCAGCAGCGACTATGGAGATTCCCGGATCATTCCTGCTGATCAGATAATCAAGTAAATAAGATCCGACGCTTCCAAGACCAATGATCATCACCTTAAGTTTATCCTGCTTTACATGTTCCTCTACAACCTGTAATCTCTGTTCTAATGACTTCACCTTGCATCTTCCTTCCAATAGGCTAATATTTTTTGGTAATCCTCTCTCGTATTACAATTTGTCCATCTTGTTAAGCCAATAAGCTCAAATGATTCCTTGCTGCAGGAGTCAATATAATCCTGGATAATGCAGAGATTTGTGCCATCCTTTTTTCCTTGAGCGAACCGTTCACTGGCTTTTTTCAGCTTTTCTGTTTCTGTAAATTTCCAAATCTGGCCTGAGTTAAGAATGACAGAAAAAGCTTCCTCTATCTTCAGCAATCCATGAGCGTGATTAAACTTATAGTGGAATCTATCATGAATATCCTTGTAAAGAACCACTGCCTTCTCAGCATAAATAGGCTCAAAGCTGTAAGTCAGAACATTGTGTTTAGAATCGATAACCCGGTCAAAGGAATCCTGGTCAATATCCAGATCCCCCTCAGCAAACAACACCTCCTCAATATCCCAAGCGCTGTCAAATGCCGTCTTTAACCCTACGTACAAGCTGTATCCCGAGGCAAGATCAGCATAATGCTCATTATAAACAAGAACCGTCTTGTCCCTCATCGAACCCGGCAATTCTTCACAGCAGGCTTTCAAATCATCATATTTATAACCTCCCACAAGCAGAATTTTATCGGCAAACATACACTTTTCCAATAAATGATAAAGCAATGTACTTGTCCTATCTTCTTTGCTATAAATAATCTTAAGACACTTGTCTTTTTCTGGTAGTCCTTCGTTAAATCTGCTGGAAATACCCGCGGCTGTTATAATTGCTATTTTCACCTATGCCTCCAATCGCTAAATATAACCCTTGTACGTTAACGGTTAAGATAATTTGCAATGCACTCGTCAAGCCCCTTATCAAGTCCGATAACCGGCTTCCACTGGGTGCGTGCCCGGATCTTCTCCGTAGAAAGAAGTCTTCTTTCCGGATCGGAAGCTCTGTAACCTTGGAATTCAATAACCGGATCAGATATTCCCATCTTGCTAGCACAAAGTTTTGCAAGATCGATCATGGAAATCTCTTCGTCTGTTGCCACATTGTACACCGTTCCGTCCAGGGCTGAATCTGTACCTGCAAGAGCAAGAACAGCGCTGCAGCTGTCATAATTATTGAGGAAAGTTCTCCTGTTCTTTCTTGAATTCTCTAAAAGAACAACCTTTCCATTATCCCGAAAGCTATTAATAATAAACGGAATAATATGCTTAGGAAATCGCTCATTCTTGCTGTACACATTAGCAAATCGGATAGAACACCCCTTGATCTTTCCAGCATCTACGGCATCCTTCATAAAAAACTCGGTAAGCAGTTTTCCCATTGCATAGCTTGTCCTTTGACTATGTTCAGCATGGGACATGGTGAGGAAATCACTTTCCTTAACCCCTCCGCTCTCATTCCATGAATCCATGGAATAGACTTCTGATGTTGAGCAATGAATATATTTTTGCGCCCCAACGCGAATCGCCTGTTGCATAAATTCATTCATGCCCAAGACATTGGTTTCAAAAGTATCATATACGTGGTAAAAATGCTCTGTATGTACAACAGCTGCACAGTTAATATAAATGATTTCATCGTACGAATCCTTCCGGTTGGCCACATTCTCTTCAAAACATTTCATTTGCATCGTATTATTAATATCATATGGAAAAAAATCAAACCGCTTATCTTGGATGCAGTCTTCTATTGTTTCCATGGACGATGCAAAAAAATTGTCAAATCCCAGTACATGGTCGTCGTTGCCATGATCTTTTTCCAGTATTTGCCGGACAAGCTCATTGCCTGTCATGCCTGCCACACCGCTGATTGCATATAATGTACTCATAAAAATCGCCTTTCTATCATATCCCTTTTCCAAGCCTCAGCTTGTAAAACTCATGGATTTCATCGGGAAACAAAGATTGTTCATATTCCACATCATAGGCCACAGCCCTTAATTCCGTTCTCTTAGAGGGAAGGTACAGTACCGCATACTGCGCACAGGGATTTTGATTCCGCGGCTGCCCTACAGACCCGGGATTGATAAATATTACTGCCTTTTTGTTCCGCAGTTCCTTATTCTCAATGTCGTAAAATTGTGTAAAACAATGAGAATAGTGAGAATGCCCAGAAAAAACAAAATCATAGCCGCCATAATCCGCGCGCAAATCTCCTGGACTAATTGCTTTCCAATAGCAATCCTCATAGGCGCCATGTACGGCAAATGCCCAAAAGCCCTCCAGCCCAAACTCCCCATATCCTTTCGGATTCATTCGATTCCTTATAAAATCAAAGGAATCTTTTGTTAGCTGCTGTTTTGTATAGATTGCCATTGCACGCCCTCTGTCCGAAGATAGACGGGATAAATCCTGATCAACCGCTAACTTTTCATGATTTCCCCAGAGGTTGACCATTATCTTTCCTTTCCAGGCCCCCTCCTCCAGCTGCCGTAATTCCTCTATCACTTCATTTGATCTCATTCCATAATCGATGCAATCTCCCAAAAGGATTACTCCGTCAAACATCTCATCCCTGCAATCGTTCTGCACGGCATCAAACGCGCTGATATTTCCATGGATATCCGAAAGAATCAAATATTTTTTTTCCATAATTCCTGCTTCACTTTTTCATCAATCTAATCTGTCCATCACAACGTATCAATCAGTCTGATAATATCCTTAAAAGGCATTAGCGCTGAATCAACCTCCTGCGCTCTGTGCGATCTCAGGATTTCCTCTGCTGTCTGCTTCATCACAGGAAATGCCGCTCTCATGAGTTGATTAGCATAGATAACAATGTTTACTCCATGGGCTGCAAAAATATCCTCAGTCACCTGATTAAATGAGGTAGGAACAACCACAAGGGGCGTTTTTTTATCCCATTCCCTGAACCGATCACAGAATGTAAAAATCTCCGTGGGATCCTTTTTTCTGCTGTGAATCATGATGCCATCTGCTCCAGCTTCTGTAAATGCATAGGCCCGCTGAAGGGCGTCTTCCATTCCCTTCTCTAAAATCAAGCTTTCGATTCTTGCGATAATCATAAAGTCCTCAGAAAGCTGCGCTCTTTTACCGGCTGAAATCTTAGCAGAAAAATGTTCAATAGAATCCTGGCTCTGCTCCACTTCTGTTCCAAACAGGCTATTTTTTTTAAGCCCGGTCTTATCCTCAATGATTACCGCACTAACTCCCATTCGTTCCAATGTTCTGACATTATAAACAAAATGTTCTGTAAGTCCTCCAGTATCACCATCAAGGATAATCGGTTTCGTCGTAACCTCCATAATGTCGTTAATGGTGCGAAGCCTTGAAGTCATATCCACCAGTTCGATATCCGGCTTGCCTCTGTCTGTGCTGTCGCAAAGCGACGAAATCCACATAGCATCAAATTGATCCAGCCTTCCGTCCAGCCCCTTTACTACGGTTTTCTCCACAATAAGCCCCGTCAGTCCGGAATGTGCCTCCATGGTTTTCACAACAGGCGTCATGTCAATTAGCTGCCGTAATCTCTTTCTGCGAAATTCCGGCATGCTCAGTCTCTCTCTCAGCCTGTCATCCACTTTCTTTACTTCTTCACTGTATGTATAAGGAATATCTATGATCTGGCCTCCATAGGAAGCAACCAAACGCTCCACATGCTCCCGCACAGCCTTTTCCGCACCGCTTTTCCAGTTATCCCCATGAACAACATAGTCTGGATGGAGCTTTTCTATCACGTCGTTATATAGCATGTCATCCTGTATCACTACCCCTTCGACGCCTTCCAATGAGCGATATAGCGCTATTCTCTCCTCTATAGTTTTGGTAGGAAATTTTGTGCAGCGGATCATCTCTTTGTCACTAAGACACCCCACAATCACCCGGCCATATCTTGATGCCTGCTCAATGATATTCTTATGTCCATCATGAATCACATCTGTGCTAAAACAGGTGTATACTGTCTTCATCCTTATCACCTTATCCTATAAATCTGCTATTTGTGGCATTTCGTTTATGTTATGGTAATTCTCTACCCTCAGTAGGCAAGGGGATATGTGCCATATTTCGATGCCAGACGGCATCTTTATTTCATTAGGAAAACAAATCGTCATCACCAATGAATAAGTTTGATTTTTTCCGGTGGCAGATTGAGCTGTCCAATCATCCTTCTTAAAGAATCCTTCTCTTTTATTTCTCCAAGGGAAAAAACCGGTTTATCTTCATATATTTCCGTTTCATTAATTTTGTAAATTGAAACCAAAAAGTCTATTTTATTATCCCAAAAGTCAATATACTCGGCCTTCTCACGCTCCAAAGCCTCCTGTATCTTACTACTTGCCTTTCCCAAATAATCACCAGGCATTACATATACGCAATATATTCCGCTTTCCCTGAACTCGCGATATACTGGCAGCAATGCGCCAACAGCTTCCTTCGACGTAGCCATCAGGCCGCAGTATAGATAATCTCGCTTTAATTTTTTCGCGACTGCCTCCGTAAGGTGTAAACATGTCAAATCTTCCGGATATCCTTCATAATTTTTAAAACAGTATGACAAATACTCTTCTAATTTATTTGGAGCGTAGCATTTCACCCCTTCAAACTCTATTTCCTGCAAGGGTAATAAAACATCCTTATTCATCCATTTTTCTTTCGGGCATACATACGAGTCCATACTATCAAGCCCAAAATAAATGATATTGCTATCTTTAACAATGTGCTTATTCTGATGGATTATCTCCAATATCTTTTGATTTCCCTTTTTGGTATATCGGTAATTTTCACACAGCTCAATTAATTTTTTATGCTGTTCAAAATCATATCCTTCATCATAAAAATCATATGGAAAAAAATCTATCGATCTGCAATTAATTTCTGATGTTCCTCTCTTTATTTGAAGACAGTTTGGAGATATTACCATGATATATTCATTTGGATGATTCCAAAGAAGACGTTCCATATAATGATCTTCCTCTTCATCAAAAGATGCTTTTTCTTCAATATACATCATGTTTTCTTTTCCCCATTCCATTAATCGCATGTAATCACTTCTCAGTAACCCAAAGTCAACATCATCATCCCAGGGTATAAAACCACTATGGCGATATAGGCCAATCGCTGTACCAGCGGCAACAAAGGGTTTTATCTCCAATTTATTTTGTAGAAAAAAGGTAAACACTTCAGAAGTAAATCTAATGGTTTCTTGCTGAACGTAGGAAAGGTATCCGGTTGCTCTGCCCAATTTTCGAATGTCTGATAATCCCTTTAACGCTTCAAGCTGGTTCTCCAAATATCTATTCCATTCTTTACACTGGTTTCTCTCCCTTTTCATCCTTTCCATTTCATCATTTAAGAGCACAAAATACTCATCTGGAGGATAAGCCTTCATCTCATCAAGAAAATCTTCATTGCATATCAGAAAGTCTTCAATACCTTTGCGATAAAGCTGCGACGCAATTTCATGTGCATTACTGCGATTCACCGATAAAATAATCAGATAGTCTTTATATATTGCAAAAAACTCTTCTACAGGAATATACAATGTATCGTACTTGTATCTTCTTCTCTGACAGCCATTATCACATAAGGCATATACCTTCTCTTTCCCAAAATAATTTAACAGCTTTAATCCATATGCTCCACTTCCAAAAAGAATTATTTTCCTTATCCTTCCCGTTTCAAGGTCGCCTTTCGTTCGTTTCACTGCCATATTTACGTCCTCTAAAAAATACAGATGTGATCCTCCGTCACTCCATATTGCATTAACTGTGTTTTCATATCCGCAAAATATAAATTGTTGGCAACAATATATCGCGTTTCTCGGCTTTGCTTCTTTGCTTCCCTTGGATTGATTATCCTGATATGATCTATGGTCCTGTCCCATTTATGCTCATCATTATCCATAAAAGCCTTTACAGAATAATTCATCTGCTTCATCCAGCGATATGCATGGACGCCAAAATTTCCGCATCCAAAGATTACGACTGGATATTCGGAAGGTTTCCCTAAGATTGACCGGATTAAATCCCTTCGCTTCTCCTGATTTACGCGATACTCCTCATAAGGTTTTAATATCAACGCTAAGGGCGTATTGACATTCATATCCGCATCGGATATAATGCTGTTCTCAACTGCCCAGGTAATCTCTCGAAAAAACCATTGATAATACGGCTTGTATTCTCTTCCAAAGATCTGATATGGGTCATTTACCGAATTATAGAAAGCCAATGCAATCCGGCAGTAAAAAGTCCGCGCAATTTCTTTATCATTCATGATAAGCGCTTTATATTTTGAATGCACAAAATTATATTCATCAAATGAATAGAGAAGGCCCTTATCTGAATTGGACGACGCTCCATCCCGGTCCGTACGGTAAAAATAATATGCCTGATCCAGGTACATCACTCTCTTACACAATATACTCGTCTGGAATAAAAATCCCACATCCTGGAATGCAGCTCCCCTTGTCTCCGAAAATGCAATATCATTATCCAATAAAAAACTCTTTTTATATATACCATCCCATAAATACAGATCATGAATGCAGATATCCTTGGGCACAAGCTTATCCAGTACCCGCCAATAATAACAATTCTCATGAAAACTTCTTCGAAGCTGGGTATACTTTGTTCCGTCCGTCTGCGTCCAAAATGCATAATAATTGCATTTGACAAAATCGCAGTCATTTTCTATGGCTGGCTTATACAGCTGCTCATACATGTCATGGCTTATATAGTCATCTGTCTCCAGAATAGCAATATAACATCCCCGCGCCATTTTTATTCCAAGATTCACCTGGGCACCGTAGCTTTTAATCTCGCTCTTTACAAGCTTGATTCGCTGATCCTGTTTGGCATACCGTTCAATGATCTCTATGGTGCCGTCCGTTGACCCAGCATCAACACAAATGATTTCTAATTCTTTCAATGTCTGATTCACAGCGCTGGCAATACACTCTTCTATATAACCTGCCACATTCAATGACGGCATAATCACAGATACTGCAATTTCATTCATTACATCTACCTCTTTGTTCAAGCTAATAAAAACATTTATCTCTTTCTCACTGATACTCAACTATAAATACTCATCGTATGACTTATCTGGGTCGAACAACACACCCCTGTGATCAGAGCTTACCATCTTTGGCTTGCTCCAGGAGCCGTAAATAATCCTTAATATGTTTCGGTATCCTGCAGGTATATTCATCTTCATAAATTCAAACGGCACTTCAATACTGTTTTCATAATCCCTGGCAAATCGATTTCCTACCTTTCTGTTTACCTCATAGGAAAGAAGGGCTATTTTAGACGTTTTTTTCTCTGCATATCGCTTTACACAGTTTTCATAATCCAGACAATATTGATTAAATTGTCCGTCATCAATTATTGAATTCTCGTCTATATACTTTTTCCCCATATCTCTCAATGCATATAGCTCTCTCCAGTAATCCTTTCTTTCCGATGCGCACGGTAAATTGTCCATCGGAAAAATATCGATGAAAATGCCTTGATTCACTTTACGCTTTTTCTCTATATCCTCGAATAAGATCCCAGTCGTGCAACTGTTTCTTATCTGAATATGTCCACGAATCGAACCAAACTCTGCGTCCTCCCTTTGGAAACAATATGGATAGGTAAATTCCTCTTCTCCCACATCGCATAGCCGATCATAATCATCCCGAAACATAACAAAATCCATATCATCATCCCAGGGAATAAACCCTTTATGCCTGACAGCCCCCAATAGCGTCCCCGCGTCTGCAAAATATTTTAAATTGTATTTATCGCATACAGATACAAACATTGAAAATAAATCTAGTTCGACAGACCACACCTGCTTGCGCCTCTCATCTACGAAAAATCCATCTCTAGTCTCTTCCCTAAGGAAATCTTCTGGCAAATCTATTGACTTCAGCTCAACCATCTATATCCCTCCAGTAAGGTTTCTCCATCTCAAAATCTCACCACATCCCATATACTGATGACCGGCACCTCCGTCTTATGCATCAGTTCTTCTTCTATCATCTCGTAGTTAACCTCATCAAGCACTACAATCCCATCGAACTCCTCATTCTCTGCAAATTCATCCAAATCCTTTATCTTGCGCTTAATCACAACCTTGGAGTAGAATAAATCCTGATCCAGCCACCCTTCCAGACCATCAATTTCAAATACCATTAATCGATATAAACCATTAGTTTCAAAATAATCCGCTATCTGCCTGCTATCCTGCCGGGCGCGCATCCATTGTTCCTTAAGGGCTTGTATACAATATTGGGGGTCAAACATAATCAAGCCGTCAAAGTAAATGGAACCGCTCTCGGGAAAGGGAATAACCAGGTTTTCCAATGGGACGCCGTAAGCCTCTAATTGTTCTCTGATTACTTTGACTATCTCAATCCTTGCAATGGCAATAACGAAATAGTATTCCTCCTGTGTGCATTTTAGATCTTCCAAAGCGCAAACAGGATATCTGTCCTTTAATGAGGATAATTTATCTTTGTTGTTATCACATATTGCGAAAATATCAATGTCATTCTCTCTTAAGGTTTCATAAACATGATTTCCATATTTTCCAGCACCGAAAATCACTATTTTTCTTCCTTGCGCATAAGACATAAAATCATTTAAATTATATTCAATCCCATTTGAATCTTTCATTTTTGCTTCCTATTCTTTATCACGATATGGGCAATCAATTTTCATTTGCAATCGCATATAAAAACTCATCCTTGACCATTTCATACTGATAATAATGATTTTTATCTAAATAGTCCTTTATCTCTGACTGCAACTCTTCTCTCACTGTCACAAGGATAAGCATCTCCGCTTTTTCTTGTAAATCATGCAATGTTATTACTTGAATATTTTCAATACAAAATTCATTCCCTTTTAAATCAGATACTACAATATACACGACTTTCTCGAAAAGATGGTTTCTCTTTAAAAACTTCAAAAATGCCTGACCATACCTTCCCGCCCCATAAAGAACAATTTCATCTTTTTCTCTGATTCTTTCTAACAGTTTTGTTTCGTACTGATTTATATAAAGTAAGATCATGCAGAGTGGTTTGATGATGTAATTTGGTTCTCTTTTCTGATGGCATATAATTTGATTTGCCACCATCAACAACCTTAATATCTCCAAATTTCCCGGTTCAATATTCTTCAAAATAATGTCCCGGTATTCATACTCTAACCTATATACAGTTTTTTGAAATAAGATATCTAGATTATGTTCGGCCGCAAAATGTAAATTATCAATTAATCCATGTAGTAAATGGACTGTCTTTTCTGGATTAAAGCGCAATTCTAATTCGGGGCATCGGTAACAATATAAACATGAATCCACCGTTACAAATTTTCTTGCTTTATCCATAACCCTCACAAAAAATGGTGGATCTTGAAAGCGATAATAATTTGGAAACTGAATCTTATTTTCATGCAGCAATTCGCTGGAAAATATATAATTCGTGAAATGGTAATCCATTTGATAGTCCTGATAATCAAGAATTACATTACCTCTTAACTCATGAAAATCATCTTCTACATTCTTGATCATGCCATTTATGCACCAATGTAAACAAACTGCTGCCCTGACCCCGCTTATCTCACATGCTTCATACATTTTCTCTAAAGCATTTTTTTCCAAATAGTAATCATCAGAATCAAGAAAAGCCAAATACTTTCCCTTTACATTGCTTATTGCGAGATTTCGTGCACTCCCCACGCCTTGATTCCCCTGTTGAAACAGCCGGACTCTTTTATCCTCAGAGATTAGCTTCTGAACAACACTAGCTGAATGATCTGTGCTACCATCATCTACACAAATAACTTCAATTTCCTTAAGCGTTTGACAGAGGACGCTTCTAATGCATTCTTCCAAATACTTCTCTGCATTATAAATTGGTATAATAATCGACACTTTCAACATTTACCTGATTCCTCCAGAACTTACACTTGCTGTTTTTTGATATTTTGTTGCCTGCTACAATCTCCAATAAGTAAATCCTTTTTTCCTTATCTGTTTAGGCTCATATATGCCCTTTACATCAATTAAAACTTTTTGTTCTGGCTTCACATCTGTAAACATGGCATCTAGCTCCTCCAACTTTAATGATTTGAATTCATCATGAGCAACGGCAACAATAATACAATCTGCATTTTTAATGTCACTCATCGCTTTTAATTCAATACCATATTCATCATAAGCTTCTCCGTAGTTTGCTTTCGGATCAATAATAACCGGATCTATCCCATATTTTCTTAATTCAATAACAATATCAATGACCTTGCTATTTCGAATATCAGAACAGTTCTCTTTAAACGTGAGTCCAAGAACTACCACATTCGCGTCACGTACAATTTTACCTACACGAATCATTTGTTTAATGGCCGCTGTAGCTATATAAACTCCCATGCCATCATTTACTATCCGTCCATTTAATATAATCTGGCTATGATAACCAAGTTTTTCCGCCTCATAGGTAAAATAATATGGGTCAACCCCAATGCAATGCCCACCCACTAAACCAGGGCGAAACCCCAAGGCGTTCCATTTCGTATTCATTCCGTCAACCACTTCATTGGTATCAATCCCCATACGGTCGAATACCATCGCAAGTTCGTTCATAAAGGCAATGTTGATATCCCTCTGACTATTCTCAACCACCTTGATTGCCTCCGCGGTTTTAATGTTAGAAACTGGATACGTTCCGGCCTTGATGATAAGGTCATAAACAGCCTTAATCTCTTTTAAGCTTTCCTCATCCATTCCTGAAACAATTTTACATATGTTCTCCAGGCGATGTATCCTGTCTCCAGGATTAATACGTTCAGGCGAATAGCCCACCTTGAAATCAGACCCACACTTCAGTCCTGACTCACGTTCGATAATCGGCACACAAATTTCCTCTGTAACCCCTGGATAAACCGTGGACTCAAAAACCACAATAGAACCTTTCGTAAGATTGCGGCCAACAACATGGCTTGCACTTTCCACTGGATTAAGATCCGGCGTATGATCTTTGTTAATTGGAGTAGGTACTGCAACAATAATAAATTTTGCTTCTTGTAGCCTGGCCTCATCGTCGGTAAACTCAACCGTTGTTGCCTTTATTCTATCATTGCCTACTTCATGCGTCGGATCAATGCCCTCCTTATATATACTAATTTTTTTGCTATTGGTGTCAAATCCAATCACTTTTATCTTCTCGGCAAAAGCTACTGCGATAGGCATACCAACATATCCAAGACCTACTAATGCTAACTTGTCGGTTCCCGCAAGTAACTTGTCACAAATAGACATACTTTTTCCTCCCGATAATCATGTTTCAACAATATTCTAAAAATGAGTTATATTGTGAAAATATATCTTTTTTTAGAACTTCATAGAATCTATAGATTGGAATAGTTTTATTTACACGTTTAACATTTTCTATCATTTCCTGTTCATATAAAAAACTGGATATAATTATTAAATCAAATTCATTGTTAATTCTCTTGTAATTTATTACCCTTCTATTTTTATATATCTTGTTATCATCATAAGAATCAATGAACACCAAATCACATTTTATTTCCCCGATTAATTTCTCATAAATCGCAATCAAACCTTCCGTATGCTTTCCCATACCATATATACCAATACTGTAATTTTCTTTTTGCAAAGGTAATTTTCTTAATATCTTTAAATATGTATTTTTCAGATTATTTACAATTTTTACTATTATCTCCTTAATGTATTCTGTAGGAAAAGTAATTTTTCCAAATCGTATATAGTCTAAATTATACAATAATTTATTTAATAGAGATAAATCACAAACTGTATCCTTTAAGAGTAACTTATCCGTTATCACTATATATTGCCTGATCATACGTTCAAGGCAATATTCAGTTTTATTATCAATTTTTTCATTATATTCTTTAAGCATTTGAAAATTGTCTAATATTAAGCAAAAATAATCGCTAACAAATTCCAAAAATAACTTTCTATAAGTTAATTTATAACACTCCTGAGTATCCAATATCTTTTCCCACATAAGCAGTCCAATTTTAACTTGATCTCTAAATTTTTTCTCAGAGTATCTGCTGGTCATTGTAGAATTATTTCGATATCTTCTTTGATACAAATTCTCTGGAATATAGACTATCTGCTTTGCACTAATAGTAAAAACAAAAGAAAAATATGTATCTTCATAAAATATTCCCTCTGGGAACTTAAGATTTATTTTTTCGATAACCTCTTTATGATAAACTGCCATGCAAGCAGAAGCAACATAGTTTTCAGGATAACTTATCTCAAAAAAGCTCATTCCACTTATTTCTATATTATCTATATTCAAATTTTTTCTATTGTATCCATCTTTGTTCACTGTATAGCTACAATCATCCTCAATAAAAACCTCTGCATCAAAAAATAATGCATCATATTGTTTTTTCTGCAGATAATTTTTTAGAATTTTTACTGTATCAAAACGCAAAAAATCATCAGCATCTAAAAACATTATATAATTACTAGATGCATATTGTATTCCTATATTTCGAGCTATGGAAGGGCCTCTATTTTTCTGATTTATTAATTTAATATTTTTATAAATAGAAGAATACTGCTCACATATAAACTGGCTATTATCCGTCGATCCATCATTTATCAATATCACTTCATCAAAAGAATCTGACTGATTTACAACACTACTCAAACATTCTCCTATATACCTTTCAACATTATAAACAGGTATAATGAGTGAGATAGTTATATTATCCATTCGTATGCTATCCTCTTATTATTGTTATCTTTGAATTTAAAATTTTCAAAATTACTATTGGCAATCTAATAAAAGTTCCTCGATTATTTCCTCTAAAGGAAGCATTGAGCAATCTACTTTTTTACAAAGTTGCTTACTAATTTCTGCATATTGATCTATTATGGTTATTATAATCGCATCTACTTCCGGCAACTGATCCTCTGGAGAATATACCTTTACAGGATAAGAAACTGCATCAAATTTCTTATCAATTCCATAAGATACTTTAATTTCTCTGTTCTTCAATTCATAAAATAAATGTGTCCCTAATCTTCCTGTACCATAAATTGCAATCGTATAATATCCATATTTTTTTAAATATGAAGAAAAATCGATATTCAGATCCCGTAAATACATCCAATTATCCAACAATTTATCATGTCTACGTTCTATCTGCATATTCTCTTCTTTTACTCTTAATTTTGTTTCAGCCTCTGTTTCATATATTTTTTCTAATAAATCTTTTTCTTCCCTTTTTTCGTTTTTACATTCCTCTACCACCTTTGAAAGATATTCTAAATATGCATATTTATTTTTTTCGTCTGGTTCAAGATACATCCCCTCTCCCCATTCATTCCATGCATTTACAAATACAAACTCATTCTCCATCAACAAACTCTTATGATATATTTTTTTGAAATTTTCATAAAATCTTTCCGGAGACACACCAATTATCGCACTTCCACTTTTTCCCATTCTCGGCGTGTTATCATAATCTACAAATGCGGTAAGATATATTTTGTCATGTCTAATTTTTTTTTCTTGAACAATTTTCCATAATTCTTCGAAAGAGTACCTCGCAGGAGATTGATGCACGTCCATATTTTTTGCTGAATATTCTACCATAGCAGAATTCGGCTGCCTTATGCAGCCCGCATCTAAACATCCCCATCGTTTTTCTTCCATACCAATGGTATAAATTCCCGGAAAACCATTATCTTTTGCCATAGTATTGAAAAAATCCATCATTGCCCACAATGAAAATATTTTACTAGGTTTAAAAATAGCAAATACTGGTTTCCCGTCTATTTTAATATATCTTTTATCTTTAAAAAAAGGTAACAAATAACTAAAATGTTTTTCCCAATCCTTTTCTCTTCCATAGCTTTGTTTTAATAAAATACCATTTTCAACATATTGTTTTTTTACTTCATATAGGCTTGACCACACATTTGTACCAGATAATTTTTTCCAAGTTCTGCTCCAAGTCTCATTTGCCCAGCAAAAGCAAAAGGGCATCGAAATATCTTTCCACCTCAGAAGGTTCTCGGCTGGCTTTTCTAATATACGTTTTCCATCTTTAAACCAATAATGATATATACATACCCCATCTACATGATACTTATCCATTAAATTTGCCTGCCAGGAAATTGCATCATGTTCCAGCAAGTTATAATAATTTTGATTTAAGGGAATCCTCGGCTGATTATGAGTTTCAAATAACTTTTCCGCACCTTTAACAGCAGTCCATTCAGTAAATCCTTTTCCCCACCATATATCATTTTCTGGAATTTGATGAAATTGTGGCAAATACATTGCAATTGTCTTCACCGATATTTATCTCCTTTATAGGTTTTTCTTCTGAATATCTATCATTGCTCACTTTCTATAATAGCTGCAGATAGACACATTAATCTATTCTAAATCTCATACAAAATATCTTCTAAAGAAACAATTTGACAATCTATCTGCTGAGAAAGTTTTTTCTGAATCTCAGGAAAAAAAGTAATAGCCGTTACTATAATCGCATCCACAGGTTCAAAAATTTCATCTATAGAAACTACATCCATATCTGTATCTATATGGTCTGCATTTTTATCGATTCCATAAAGTACCTTAATATCTGAACCATTTAATTCATTTATTAACGTCTTTCCCGCATAATTCATACCATAAACTGCGATATTCAAATATCCTAATTCTTTCAAATAGTCTGACAAACTTTTTCCTTCTTGCTTTACTTTCACCCATTGATTCATCATAATAAATAATGCGAGATGTTTTTCCGACATAGATTGGATTTTATCCAATTTATCCTGCATATATTTTCCTACTACTAATGATCCGATTACAGCTCCTAACATTGCTGATAAGGTTAAACTAATTTTATTTTTCATTTTTCCTCACTTATTCTTTTAATCCTTCTTTTATCAATCTCAAGAATTTCTCAGGCTGATAGAATAATTCCATATTCTTTTCGATTTTCTCTACTGACCAATCCCACCATTTAGCACTTTCTAAACAAGCAATATCTTCTTCTGCAAAACGATATTTAATTACTTTTGCAGGAATACCTCCAACAACTGCATAAGGTTCTACACTTTTTGTTACAACTGCCCCTGCTGCTATGATTGCTCCATCCCCAATATTTACACCTGGCAGAATTATTACATTTGCTCCAATCCATACATCATTTCCGATTATAATCTCCCGATTATTCCTCAAAGGACTATTCTCATATCTACTATTATGAAAATATTTTCCATATTGATAACTATATTCTCTTCTCGATTCATACGCCTCCCATCCATAGAAAAGAGGATAATCTAAAAAAGGATGCGTAGTTATATAATCTACAGGATGATTATTCCATATCCGTGCAGTTACATTGATTGAGCAATATCTGCCAATCGATGATGCCATAGGATATGCGCTTAATAATTCTTTGTATCCATAAGTATAGCGTCCAACTCTGCAACCTCTATAAATAATATCTTCTTTATTGTATCCTTCATTCTCATTTATATAAAAACAATCATCACAAGTAAATCCCATCTCCTGTATCCATTCCAATAATTCATATTGGAATGTCATAAAAGAAATAATCAGGTAATCTTTTTCCGGATGCATTTCAGATAGATGATACACTGAGTATCCCAGATATTCCTTGATCACATCTGCATTTTTATCACAAAATCCAGAAACAGCAAGAGCATTTTTCCTACAAACTTCCTCTACTATTTTCCCCCCTGCCCCAGCTCCCCAAATATAAATATCTCGATCCCCGGCGTTTTCTTTTATTCTGGCAATCTTTCGCATACACACTGCTCGAAACTCGTCTTTTGTCATAATATATCTCCCTTAAGCACTTTACGAAAAATCACTCTATCCACTTATTTAAATACCTCTCATAATCAACGCATATGATTATATATCCATCTTGCAGCATCTTGAGGAAAAATCGCAATCAAAAATACTACTATATTAGGCAAAGAAATAACTTTTTTCACATATTTTCTATACTCTATATTTTTTTTCCAATCGAATTGTCCTTCTGAACGCTGCCTAAATAACTCCTTTAGAGAAAAAAAACCCATTTGTCGATCCGGCCTATTAAACAATCCTTCACGAATACTATCGTATGAACTGGGAAGTAAAGAAATAAATCGATGCCAGCTTACGATCCAAATATCCCACATACAATCAAGACTACTACTTCTAGTTCTATGTTGAGATAAGATATTCACCTGTTTGCCACCATCGATAACGATTCCATTAAACATTTTGCTATTTGAAATTGCTTTTAAATAGATTAATTGAATACCAAATCCGCTTACCTTATTCTGCGCCTTTTGTATAGAGAATGGTTTAATTAATTCTTTTTTAATAATTGTTGATCCGAAATGTGTGATTGGAACAATAGCATAATCCACAAATTCACTGGGATTGTCAAATATTTTTGTCCCTTTTAATATTCCCCCATAAATAGTTATTATGTCGTATGGCGCACGAACATATGACAAGATTTCAGAATAATACTCTGGTTTTATTACGAACTTATCACCACACAGCCAAACATACTCAGCATCTGGCATAAATAATGCATTGCTAAGTCTTTGTATCGCGCTATCTTCTTTTGATAAAGTATTTAATGTATGGAAATAATGAATATGTTTAAATCCCATGGCAATGTATTTTTTCACAACACATTCTGTATGTATATTAGTACTCCCATCATAAATATAAATATCTATATTATTTGCTTGAGTTGGCTGTGCAATAACGTCCAAATCTTCTTTAATATGTTTTGCTCGATTGTATGTAATAAAACTAATAGCTAATTTTTTCATAATAAATTGTCACTTTCATGTTCAACTATACCAATTAGTTTATCGGATTGATTTATATATATGCTCTCCAATTTGTTTATTTACAAAAATAGAATTTTCATCTTTTTTCTTTTTTATATAATGTAGGTAGGTACTTAGCTGAAAAATTTGTTCACCAAAAATCCTTATTTCTGTCACAGGATTATATTCTATTCCAAACTGTGTAAGACATTCCACAACATCTCTATTATATTTTTTTCTATTAATCTCAATATGAAAATATTTAACTTTATTTTCTTGATTGCTATAACAAATAATAGGGTTTTCTGTTACATGGGATAAAAACCATATTTCGTCATTATATACTAATTTTGTCGAACAATAGGCATTTTCCTTTACTTCCAACTCCTTATTTTCTTCTATCGAACAAACACCTAATCTCGCACAAATTTTAATATATGTTTTGCCAACATAAGGAACTAATAAAATGTCTCCGTCTTTGGTTAGCGCTTGGTACTCATAATACCATTGTTGATTACCTTTTAAATTCACTATTTTTGTCTCATATGTATCACTATTGACTAATAATATTCCGTCTTCCAATAATTTAGGAAACACAAATATCCATGTTCCAATTTTTTGAATTCCCATATAAGTCACATTGTTAGTTATCAACTTTTTTATTGCCTTTTGTCCTGATATGATATCCAATATCTGAATCTCACTATGAATATTTCTATAAGTCCATATTTTATTTTGAGTTATTACAGAAAATGACTTAATACTTTCATCATTTCCCCATTGTTCTACATTTACTATTACTTTTTTTTCCATATCTATCTTCAAAAATAGTTTATATGTGTAAGGAATCAACCATAAAAATTTGGTTTCTTTTTCATAATGACCTCTCATCCTTATTGGTGGAATGTGTCCTTTAGATCTATATCCCAATCTAGGTAACTCTAAATATGAAATATCCAAACTATTTAGATTTACTATTGCAATACGTTCACTAGCTCTTGGAATAAACCATATCGTATTCTGAAAAAGAATTGCTTCACTATGCAATCCTAAATTCTCTTCTTCTGAAAAGTATTTCAAAAATTTACACTCTTTTGTGTGCGGATTATATTTAAATAAACCATTCATATTCCATGCAGAAAAATATATGTCATTCCCGACTTGTACTCCTGCTAAAAAGTTTAATTTTATCTTGTCTTCTATCATTTTTTATCCTTGTTCACAATTTATCAAAATTCTGGCTATAATTTCAAAAGTAAAAAAAAATTATAAGTTATTTAAAATTAAAATACCTTACTTATATTTTTAAAAATTTAGTCTACATATAAAGTAGTCTTTTGATGATTTCTTTATTAACTCAAACAATTCCTCTGCAATATATCTTTATAATATCCTTCTTTAATACTCTAACTAAATTTGTCTTAGGAAATTTTACCCTAATATACTTATTAATGCAATTTACATTTTCTGTCATCCCCCAATAGGCATAATCTATTTTTCCCTCTTTATTCCAGTTTTTATCTATAAATTAGCATGCCTCGTGATAATACAATAAAGAATCTGCATTTGACTTTTTATCATTTATCATAAAATGAAATCAAAATACGTGCTAACTTTATATTTATCTTAATTATAGAAAAATTTACTGCTGGATAAAGAGTATCATTCAGCAGTGATAAAGACCTATAATTTCAATATTATTCTGTAATATACTCCACACTTTGATACATCACCGGCTTCCCTATCTCCCGATACAACTGTACAATAGAGCTTCCATCCCCATAGTAAGCGTCACTCAGCGCAATGGCCCGATCCATATCCGCCGTGTCATCATAGATCCCCCACCCTTCTTCCCGATAGGTATCCACTATTTC